>CAMUZN010000002.1 GCA_947165235.1 uncultured Mycoplasmataceae bacterium
TAATAATCTAGATGAAGTAATAAAGAAAGATGTGAAAAATTTAAATGATTTTAAGAAAGAAAAAGGTGAGTATAAATTAATAGAACGAATAAACAAGCGAAAAGATGGTAGTAATCGATATGTAATTGTCATACCAATTATTAGAAGATTAGCTGAATTATTAAATTGCTCAATCGATGAATTAAATGCTAACAAAATTAATAATTTGGGTAAGGAAATAATTGATAAAGCGGAAGAATTGATCGAAAAAAATCAACAAAATTTAAATGAAATAACACAAATAATGTTAAAGCAATATTACCAATCTATGTCACGTTTTGAAAATGATCAAAGTGAGTTATTAATAAAATTAAAAAATGCTGAAAGTCAAAATAATATTTTTCGCGATTTGCTAAAAGAATATGATGTTGAGAATATAACTGAATTAAAAAATAAACTCGATGCTTTAATTAAAATAAACAATTTTCTTGTTTTTACAGAAAATGTGATAGATGTGTTGAATATGCTAAAAAATAACAATGAGGCAATTATTAACATGTCATATGAAGATTTACAACGAGAATTTTTACCAAAATTTTATAAAGATTGTGATACCAAAATTAAAGATTCTTTGATAATTTGATCTTTATGCCAATTGAAGGAAAAATCTAATGATCATCTTGAACACACTTGGGAAATTTTTACACAAAAATTTGATGATAACAGTTGGAAAGATAAACATTCGCATTGTATCGATATATTATCTCGAGCTTTGGGAATAAATTCTAATGAAATAAACAAAGAATCGGTTAATAAAATTCTTTCTAAAGAAATAAAAGATGCTATAAATGATTGCCCTCCTTCTCCTCACAGTGGCATTACTTTATCAGATTCATCAGAAAGTCTTTACACTGATTACCACGATGATTACCTCGATTACCTCAAATTGTTTTGGTTTCAAGCAACAAGTCATGCATTTGCCAAAGTATGAGCAATGTCTATTGATAATTGAGAAACTTTTATACAAAGATTTAA
Organism: uncultured Mycoplasmataceae bacterium; assembly: GCA_947165235.1. Taxonomy (GTDB): domain Bacteria; phylum Bacillota_I; class Bacilli_A; order Mycoplasmatales; family Mycoplasmoidaceae; genus Hennigella. Next base: position 1,015 of record CAMUZN010000002.1, read on the forward strand.
TGATTCAGATTGAAAAGATAAACATCAAGATGTGGTTTATCTTTCACATTTAAAGCAAATTCCCAATGTCGATCATATACCTATCCAAATCAGAACAAAAGTAGGTGAGATTATTGAGCAAATGAAATTAGAAAAAAAAAAATTACAAATAACTGATAAAATACAAAAAGCGAGAAAAGATATTTGAGATTCGTTAATACTAGTTAGTTCTTTTGATATAAAAGATTTAATAGTAAAAATAAATCATTATTGTGATGCTTTAAAATTATGTAGCAATGAAAAATTTTTAGAAGAATCGAAAAATATAGGTATGGAATTAGCTAAGGATTTAAAATCTTTTGTTTAATGAAAATTATTAGCTAATTTCATTGCATATTCAATTGTATCATCCATATCAAAATATTTATATAGACCTAATCGTCCTAGAGGGTAAAAATTAGAAAAAATTTTAAATAATTTCAAGTATTGCTTGTATTTCATTAGATTTTTTTTATTAATAATTGGATAGAAGCGTTGACTATTTTGATTTTTTGATAGCACAAAAGATTTTGGATACTCCTTTGAAATAATTGTATTATTAATATTTCTTTGTTGTGTCATTTGTTTATATTCACAAATTCGCGTCATTTTCGGATGATCAGGATAATTAACAATAGCACTTTGTTGGAATTTCACCATTTTTTTAAAAAAGAACTTTATTTTTAGACTTCGGTATGGCAAAACTCCAAATTTATAATTACACAATTCATCTAGTGAACCACAATAAAAAATTAAACCATTAAATTCTTTTTTATTCAGATAAATTTTTTTATTTTCGGTATCAAATTTTAATATTTTTTTTGCATCCGTTTTCAAATTTATCGTAATTTTTTTATGATTAAACATTTCTGTAATCATCCGTGTATAGGTGTTGATTGGTAATCCTTGATACCTGTCTTGGGGGAAATAATTATGTTTATCACTTAGAATTATTTTTACACGATTAATTGTTTTTGGATCAACTTTATTAAATTTAATACCTCACATTTTTGTTGTATAGTTTGCATAAACATTTTGAAAAATAAAATCGTAAAATTTTCTTATTTTTTTGTCATTTATTTTTTTTAATTGCGACAATGTTATTAATTTTGTTTTTCCAAATTTTGTTTTAAGTTTTTTAATAATGTAATTGGCATCATTTTTAGCAATTATTTTAATACTTGTGAAATTTATCGGCAATGGGAATAATAGGTTTTTATAACGAACATAAACTTTATTTATAAAATTATTCAATTTCGTAAATTTATTAATGAATTCGTAAATTTTTTTTTTATTCGTATGAAAAATATGAGGCCCATATTTATGAATAAGGATACCTTTTTTATAGTAATCATAGCAATTACCACCAATGAAATTATTTTTTTCATAAACAGTAATTTTATAGTTTTTTTTTGCAAGAATATTTGCTATTGTTGCACCAGCTAAACCTGCTCCAACAATAATTGCTTCTTTGTTTATTAGCATTTTTTATTCTTATTTTTAATTTGCTTGGAAGTTAAATATCAAAAACCAAAAAAACCAAAAAAAGCGATTAAATAAGAATTAAATCACTTTCACAACAAAATAGAATTAGCAATATAATCTTCTTTTTCTTTTAAGGAGCAATTTTTTATTCCTCCATAAACATCAAATAATTGTTTCATTACTAATTGTGTCGAAAATTCTCCTCCTGGTAAAGGAATCATTTTGTTTGCCGTATAGGCAACATTAGCAACATTAAAAATACCCATAAAATTGATTTCTACTCCATGGGGAAGAAAAAAAGCAAAAGCAAAATAAGTTGATGAGTAGACATATATTTCTTCTAATAAAACAAAAATGAAAGTTCAAATTGTGCTAGAATAGTCATTTATATGCTCGTAAAAATCCTTTCGCATAATTTTTTGCCTTTTATATATTTCAACAATTTCATTTTTTGTTTGGTATCGTAGTTTAAATTTTTTTTTAAACCAGTTAAGGGTGGTTAACAAAAAACAGTGTACATTTGTTGATAAGCATAGAAGCGTTGTGACAATCAAACCAATTATATCAATGCTTAAACCAATAATCATTAGGGAAAAGATCGAAATATTTAGTTGATTTGTTAGCATGGCATAACCATGTTTGATTATTATGATAAATGAAGGAATTGTAATTAAAATTTGTGTTAATTGTCATTGTCAAGTATTGATAAACATAATTGTTATTGCCTTTTGTATTGGAACACCATTAATTTTCATTCAAAAAATTGTATAAGGATCATAGACAAAATTTGCTGGTGTAATAGCCTTAATGAAATCAATCGTTATCATTAAACAAAATCATTGAATAAAATTAATTTTTACTATTTTTCGTACTCGCATTCAAAGACTTATTACATTAAAAATAGGAGCGATTATAAAATAAAGAAATAATAATAAAAATCAAATTCTCTTTTCGCTAATCATTAAACCAAATTTGATTTTCATCATAAATGAAAAAATGTTTGTTTTGAAAACAAAGATTATTGTGCAAGTAAGCAATAAAATTGTTACAAGAAAAAAAACAGAAAAAATGATTATTTTCTTTTTTGTAAAAAATGACTTTTTTAAAATGTTGCTAGTTGTATCGATATCATGAAAAGAGCTATCTTTTAGTTTAATACGATTGTTTTTCGAATTTTTAGTCATGTAAAAATTATATATTTATATTGATTTATCCCAATTAGCACAGTTTAGTTTTAGGAGTTTATATGTATACATATTAGGTATAAGTGTATAATTATTTTAGTGATCATCACAAAATCTTTAATCTAAAAAAATAGTTTTTTTTAAACACTAATATGGTAAATAATAAGAGTAAATTTAAAAAAATTTTTTTATTATCCTTGATTTTTTCTCAAAATTTCTGTCTCTTCATTGGTTTAACAAATAAAAATAAATTTTCTTCTACTACTGATTTAATAACAAAAAATCTCTACTCCTCATCTCCTTCATTGGCAACTTCACAACCAAGTCTATCTAAAACCCTTAATTTACCTTGGCTTGAAAAATACGAAAATGATAAAGATTTTGTTAATCAAAATTTTAACGGATATAAATATGGCAATTTGATTAGTAAAGCATTATTTGCACGATATATTGGTCAAATGATATGTGCTTTTAAAAAATTTCAAAAACATATCTTAAATAATTACAAAAATTTAAAATTTACATATTACGATTGAGGAATGTTTTATCGTAGTCGACGAATTATCGAATTTAATCAAGAATATTTTGACCAATTATTAGAAAAAATTGAATGGGAAGACCTTTTTGATTTCGACACATACGAACTTAATTATAAAGGAGGTTATGGGGCAGGATGAAGAGGTTATTGGGGAAAAGAAATTATTTATTATTTTCTTAGTGATGAGCCTGATGGCATTTATTATGTGGATGAAAAAGATAAAGAAAATGAAAACAATGAGATTAATCGAAAAATAAAAGATGAAATTAAGAATATAAAAAAGGGGAAGGATGCTAATGTTGATAATGCTGATAATGCTCGAAAGAAACTTCTTGCTTTCAATGACACTATTACTACCCAAATTTCCGCAACAAAAACTCTTTCATACAATGAAGAATTAATTAAATATTTGGGTCAAATTGTCAACGAGATGCGTACTAACATTAATGACGAAGTTCTACTTCCACAAAACGAAAATATTAATTTTGATAAGATTACTTCTTTAACTGAATGACGACAAGATTATGAAGATATTAAACAATTTCATTCCTGGATTCAAAATGTGGAAAACTTTACTGACATTGCCCGGATTCAACATGCGAAATTTACTGACATTGTTAATAAAGATGAACTTATTCTTAAAAACGAACTTCATCTTGTTTTATCAGCCAATAATTATCGTAATTTTTATAAATTTTTAAAATTGAATAATAAAAAAAATGAACATGGTGAGATCATTAATTTTGAAGATATGATCAAAAGGTTTTATCATTTAACACAAAAAAATCAATCAATTCTCATATTTGAAAAAGCTGTCGCCTCATATATTTTTGCTACGAAAAACAATAAGGTGATAGATAATTTTGATTTTGATGAAATGGTAGTGAGATATTGAGACTACATCATGTGAACGATAGTTGGTCTAGAAATTTCTCTTCTTTGTCATTATATTTCACCATTATTTTATGAAACTCGTAGTATGTATCTTGCTAATAATTCATGTATGTATCGCCCAACATCAACACAGATCGATATAGCGAATACTTATAGAAACTTTAATTCAGGTTTTACACATCCAACAGAGGTTATTGGTACCTTAACACGAATGAGTAATATTTCTAAAAATTATGTTTCCATTGATAGTGCTAATAAACTTCTAACTTACACTGCTGCTGCAGGTATGCTTGGTGCAGCCAAGGAAGTATTTGAACAAAAAATAAATGTTATGGGTGAACGTCTTGAAATAAATTTAAGGACTTTATTACATGATGATGGTAACATTATTGCTAATCAAGAAAGGGTGACAATAGGTACTAACAATCAAAACAACATTCCAAATAGAGATATGAGAGAAATTGATAACATTATTACTAATCATGAGGAATCGATAAATGAGGAAAATTTTGGTAGGAATGAAACGACTAATGATGAACAAGAAACACGGAATAGAATACAACAATTGTATAATGAAGCTTCTTCTTTTATTTCTTGATTACCCCAACAAGTTTGAATGAATATACCTATCATCATTCAAAATTGAAATAATTTCCAGCTATTATTAACTCGTATTAATGATTTAAATAGTGAGGAATTACATAGTTTGCTCAATCGTTTTACAAATTTTCATTCACAACTATCGCAGTTGACAAAATTTAAAGATTGAAAAAAACAAGGTGAACAAGAAACACGGAATAGGATACAACAATTGTATAACGAAATTTCTTCTTTTATTTCTCGATTACCATCATGACATCAAATGCACACACGTATCATCACTAACAATTGAAGTGATTTACAACAATCATATAGTCGTATTAATGATTTAAATGGTGAGGAATTACATGGTTTGCTCAATCGTTTTGCAAATTTTTATTCACAACTATCGCAGTTGTGAGAATTTAAAAATTGAAAAAAACAGCAAGATATAGAAAAGAAGAGAAAGAATAAGAAGGAAGAATTGAAAGATTCGCAAAATAATAGAAACAATACTCTCTCTAATATTGACATTGATACTTCTTCCTTTTTTGAATCCCACCCTCTACCTAATATAACTAATAATATTGTTACACATAACATTGACGATAATACACGTGCATTATATAACACACCATTAGTAGATATAAACAATATACTTCAACGAGAGGAGCATAGAAAAAATAACAGAGAAATATCACAACGAGTATCGCAAGTATCTAAGTATGGAACAAGATTAACTCCCGATCAAATAAAAATTGAAAGCTTAATTAGACCTATTATTGGTGAACGTCGAATTAGATGTTATTGACGTCATAATCAATATTGAATTCGTATTGCAGATTTACCCGATGAGCTTCAATTAAAAATCTTTGAATCATATAGTAATAAGTTGTGTGAGGAAGATGGAATAAAACAAAAAATAGCACAAAAAAAAGCTATACCCCTTTCCTTATTACAACGTGTTCGGTACATTCCTATTAGTCAATTAATAGATCTTACTTTAACACAGTTTTACAATAAATATAATTCCGAAAAATTATCTATTGATATTTCTAAGTTAATTGATGTTATTGCAATAAATTATCTTCGCTTATTAAGTGAAGATAAAGTAATAATTACAACTAAGCCAGAAATAAAAACAATTGATAGTGAAAATAATCTCGTTAATTCAGAGTATTATCGTGATGTTGAGGATGAAACAATGGATACTACCATAGATTTCAATGATAATGATCCGATTTATGATTATATTCCCGTTAATACTTTAGGTACATCATGTCTTAGTGATTCTAGCAAAGAAAAGGAACGAATACGAAAAATTATCAATACTTTGATACAACAAGAAATTCTGTATTCACAACCCACTGGTTTTATTTCTCTTAAAAACAATAATAACAGTGTTTTAGTATTAGAGATTGATTACGATGCACTTAAAACGAAAATGTCTAAATATGGTGCTTCTATTAATGAGCATTTTAATAATGATGATTTATATAATTTGTGTTATGCTAGTGTTACTACATATCAACCAAAATCAAAATATGCAAATTCATTAATTATTCCGCATTTTTCTCGTTCTTTTTTAAAACCATTTATTGATGATGTTTGCGACGATATTGAAGTTACAAACGAATTAATCTACTTTTTAGCCCATTTTATGTTTGAAACAAAAACGGAATTGTCTATTAATAATGATGAATCAATGAAACAATTTAGTGATTGGATGAAAAAACGTAAAGATGTAAATTTAAATGATTTAAAAGATATAAATGCAGAAGAATTAAATAATATTAATTTTTTTGATTTTTATTATAAAAATATGATAACTGATGATGTTATAGCGGAGTCCAAATGGTTATTACAAAGAATTCAAGAGGAACTTAGCGAAAATTCTCATACCGATGATATTGAACAAAAAAATAATGTTACTGACAGCATTGAAATAACTACCACCAACGAATTAGCAGATGGAAAACTTGTAATTAATAAAGAGGAATATCTTATTAAAAAGGATGATAAAGGAAGATCGACAATAGCTTCCAATGTTTATATTTATGATCGTAATGGTGGTAATGCAGCTGTTATGCCTATGGAGTGGGGCGATAAAGATTTGACTGATGAACAAGTAAATAATCCCCTTAAAACAATTACTAATTCAATAATGAAAGATAGTTTAATTCTAAATGCGCATCGTCATTTACAATTGGATGATGGTGAAATAAATATGCATCGTCATTTACAATTGGATGATGGCAAAAAGAAACAAGATTTTAATAAAAACAATATTACTACTTCAAAACAAAAGCAACATGATTTTAAATATTTAAATTACAAGAGAAGACAACATAAAAAAAATGTTTTGCGTAGCAACAATATGAGTAGCGTTGTCAATCAAGGACTTATTGGTGGTGATAATCTCAATACCCAAAATAACGATAGTAGTAATATGTCACTAGTAACCGAAAATTATTTCAAAGGAATCAGTAATATTTCAATAAAACCTGGTGACGAAGTTATATTAGAAAGACCTACTGTAGAAAATGAAAATTATCGACAAACTATGAAGATAACAATTAAAAAATCCGATATTAATGCGGATAATAATGCCATCACCGATATACAACGACCAATATGTGAACAACCAAGAAAGAAAATTCCAAATGAGCTAATAAAAAAAAGCATTACGATGCTATTTTATTTAATTGAGTTTATGTTTGCCGAGAATAAAAAATATTTTAAACCGATTTATGATGAAAAATATTTTCGTGAATGATTAAAATCAAAAGAAAATTACACCATAGGTTATAATAATAAAATTAAAGAAAACTTTAATTTAGTGAATATTGATGATTTTTTTTTAAATTGGGCATCACCCAAAATTATTAATTTATCAGATGAAGTTTTTAGAGAAATAATAGATAATACATTACAAAAAATATTAAAAAAATATCTAAAAAAAATTTTTTCTGAAAAAAAAATCCGTTTTACAAATAAATTAGGTAAAAAATCATGATGTGTACTCGTTGATTCTTTGCCTGAAATGATTGTAAACATGATTAAAAACCGCAAATACATAGTAAGAGATTTAGATTGTATTCCATGAGAATACGTAGAACAAATAATAATTGACGAAATATTACATTCTACTCACCATGAATGAGGTAAAACCAAATTTTGTTTCTTGTCTATAGCACAAATACAAAAAGTTTTTCATTCATGTTTTAACGAAGGCATAATTAATTATGAATTTTCTAATGATATTATTGTAAATAATAAAATTGATGAAGTTACAATTACTGGTAATGATAAGGAAAAGTTAATTGAGAATATTATTTTAAATGATGAAGAACCTAATAATATTTTAAATGTTAGTGCTAATGAACAATCATTAGTTGCAACAATAAATATTTTTAATCTAAAAAAAAAGATATGAGAAGAAATATTTGGTTCACGAAAAAATTCTTCTTTTGTTCAAATATTAGAATTTTATCAAAAATCCAATGATTTTCAAAAACAATTATATATTCATTTTACTCAAGAAATTGATGACGATTTAATGCTTAGTTATATAACAATGCTTGAAAAATTAGCTAGATGTAAAAAATTAAATAAAAAATATGATTTTATTGCTGATAAAATTATTTGTTGTCGTATTGATAAGTGAGACCTAATTGATCCAATTCAATCAATAGCCGACCAAAACAAATCCATAAACGATTTTATATATCGTAGAATTAATAAAATATTCTCAGAATTTTATGATGGGCAGGAATTGAAAAATAATTGTTATTACGACAATTGTATCGCTATTTATATAGATCCTAAAAGAAGATGAATTAATTATATAATAGATGTTAAATCTCTAAAAAAAGAGATCATTAAATCATTTGCTAACTTAAATCAGAATTTCGACGAAGCAGAGCTATATTGAATTTGCAAGCATGCAATTTCGTACTGTATAAATAAAACTAATAAAAAATTAACTTATGTGTGGAAACATTTCGATTATACAATGTATTATTGTAATCAATTGTCAAGTGACAATGTTAATTTATCAAAAGATAATCAAAAAGAATTTGGCGTGGGAATTAAAACTGCCATGAATAAAAATATTTGAAATTTTTATAGCGACATAAATAAAATAGTTATGGAAACACTTTTTACAAATAAAAAATGTATGCCCAGAAAAAAAATTGGTGATACGGTATTTTATCAATTAAATATTAATGAAATTAAAAGAATTTTGTTAAAAAAATTCGCTGATAAAAATGATGATATTATTTGTCTTTTCATCAAACAAGATAATATCGATACATTAAATCGCATTGTTCAGAGCGTTTTTAAGAAGCGTGGAACGAAATTTGTCGATGTTAAATTTGATGCTGATCCTTATTTTATAACATCAGACACTACATTTAATATGAATTTTAGTCCCTTAACTTTTAGATGTAGAATGAATTTAAGAACATCATCTATGAGTAATAAAGGAAATTTAAGTGGTGTATTTATAATTAAACAAAACGAACGTTTAGATGACAAACAAAAAGAAGAATTATTAACAGAGTATTCTAAAGTTGTTGATGAAATACGTTATCATTTAATAAAAAATTATTACAGAAAATATTACAACTGTGACTACCATGATGAATATTATAATGAAATTTTATCTCTCTATGCTAAGGCATTAGATATTAGATTTCAATATTACACATCAAAAAATCTTGTATACATTGGTGCAAAAGGTAAACCTTATAGCAATAAAGATGTGTTTGTTTCTGAACCATATGCAACATTTAAATTCTTTAATTTAATAGATTACTCTAAATTCGTCGTTTATTTTTACAACAATATTGATAATTTAAAATAATGATTAGTGAGATAAATAATTAAAAAATAAGGCAATAAACCGAATCATAGTCATAAAAATCATCATTCTTAGTTTATATAATAATTATTTTATGTTAGTTTTTGTTATAGCCAATATAAAACCAACTAACTATTAATACACTGAATAATTTATATAAAATAATGAAATTTACTAGATTCAATAAAGTTTAAATAGATCTAAAATTATTTGCATTTAGATAAATTAGTAATTATGGTAATGAAATTTAATACATTTTTTGTTGACATAAAAAATTTATATCTATTTTAAATTAATCATACGAATGTTTTTCTAAAATATTAGTTCATATTGAAGTCGTAGTATTTAATGCAATTAAGAAAATAAATTGTTGTTGCTAAAACTGCACAAAAAATATTGAGCAAATTAATTATTATCTAATTTCTATTCCTATCTAACATATATTACATAAAGACAATTAAAAACAAAAAATTGATGATATATTGTTTTTTAATTATTATTCTTGAATTTATGTTTGTACCATCAATAAAATTGCATCCGTTTAGAATAAATTGTTGCACAAAGATCTAGATTATTTTCTATACATTTATTTTTAAAATAACATAATTGATTAAGTGTGGATCGTCTAAGAAAACAATCTAATGAGAAAATTCGTTATTTTTTTTCGCATTTTTTTTAAAGATTTATTGTAAATCAAATTTTGTTTTTCGTTTAGGATAGAATCTGAGACAAATTTAAGACTAAAAAAATCAATATTATTTTTTTGACATATTTGTGCAATTGCCATTGATTCCATATCAATTCCAACAACTTTATTTTTTATATTAAAGAAAAAATTAACATTTTTCCTTGTTACAAATGTATCACCAGAAACTATACTACCAATAATTGGTTTTTCATCATTAATATCTAATAGAGAGGAAATTTTTTTTATATATTTTTTTTTAATCAATATCCTTGATTTTTCACGTGGTATTTGATTTTTTTTATATCCAAAATTAGTTAAATTGACATCAAAATATTCGACTGATTTAGCAATAATTGGACAAAAGTTTTTTATCATTGACTTATTTACCCCACATAAACCAATATTGAAAATTTTTGTAATCTTATAATTATTAATCATTGTTGCAGTTGCTGCTGCGGCATTAGTTTTACCTATACCTGATATACATAATGGAATTTTTTTATTATGAATATTCAATAATAAAAATCAAAAACCATTAATTTTAATTTTTTGTAATTTGATTTTCTGCTTTAGATTAGATAATTTAATTTCATCCCAATCTGCAATAATAATTCCTAACATTAGTATTTTTCCTTGTTTAATTTAAGTACTTTTTGAAAGATATTGTTCAAATCATTACTAATACATTTATGCAAAAGTTGTGAGCGATTAGGAATGTCTTTTTTTGTACGGGCAGGTTCTAATTTATCCGCGCAAAAAAGAGCCTTAGTAACTTTATTATCATCATTACAAATAACATGATTAGCAATTGCTTTTAAAATAATTTCATCATTAATTTTATATTGTTTTTTTGCAATTTTAGCACCTATTAATCCATGGGCACAATGAATCGTTGGAAAATGTTTTAATTGTTTTTTTGATAGAATTTTGCTAATTTGATTAGCACTATATGTTTTACCAATATCATGTAAAGTAGCAGCAATTTGCAATTGAAGAATTTCTTTATCATTAAAATTATTTCCATATCCAATTTCTGTTGCAGTATTCAAAACCCGCAATGTGTGTAAATACCGCGGTTTAGGCAATTTATTTGTAATCGCATACTCTAGATATAAATGATTCTTTTTTATGTAATTTACATTCATCTTGCCAAATATTTTTTTATTAAAATTGGTAAAATTTTTTTTGCTTTTTTCCTTGCAACAACATAATATTGTCTTCATGAATTTTTTAAATTTTGCAATTTTTCATTTCTTAAGTAATTGCTTATATTTGTCGTTGTCTATTAATAAATAAACATTGTCATTTACATAGTCATTTATATATTTCACAAAATTTTCAAAAAAGTCACATAAATCAACCTTAATTTTATTTTCAGTAAATAAATTTTTTATCATTTGCTTATGATAAAAAAATGGGGGAAAAACCTCACAATTATTTTTAATTTCACATTTAATAATGGCAATAAAAATTTTGTCCGGTTTAATTTTTTTAATTGTTTTTTTTATAAGTGAAATATGGGAATGTGTTGGAGGATTAAATTTTGCACAAAAAAATAAAATAGTTTGTTGTTTCTTCATTTGCCACTATTAATTATTACCCAAATTTTATATATGATATTTGATTATGATAATATCATATAAAATTAATTATTCATAAATATAATTTTTATGGATAAAGTGCAATGAAAACAAAAAAAATTCCATATTTAAATGGCGATATTGAAGTTGTTGATCAAGAGTTTAAAAATAACATTTTTACCAACACAACTGCAAAAGTTCCCCATGTTGCTCAATCAATTCCTGTGGATAATAACCAAAAATGCAAAACAAAATCATATTTAAATAAGATACAAACAATTAATAAAAATTATGCTTTTTTTCCAAAATTCTATCTAAAAGAATTAAGAGGTTATTTTCGATTATCGATATTTTGGCTTATTGCTATCATTATTTGGTTTATTCTTGGTTCGATTACTTTTCACTTTATTCTAAAAAATCCAAAGGTTAATAATTTTTTAGCACTATTTTTATTATTTGGAGTTATTTTTTTACTTATCTTATTTATTCGTTTTTTCACCATTTATTTCAATTACTTTAATGAGGCAAAAACAATTGATTTTAGCAAAGGAAAAATAGTTAGTGTTAATGTAAATAAACTTTATAAACGATTAAAATCTGCACATATTAACATTAATTGAATGTGTTTATTATCATATGTTCTCTGTTTATGAACAATAATTATTAATTATTTTTCTGCATGAATAATTGGTAAAGCAAAATTTGGGGATATTAGTTATCAAACACATTGTCATCATGTACACTTAGTTTTATTGTTTCTTCCTATTAGTGTGATATTACTGACATTGTTTTTGCATATTATTCTGTTGATTACAAATTATTTTCGTGCGACAAGGATTGATAATTTTTATGGTGTGCAAATAATTAGCGATAATGATATAAATGAGATCAAAAAGAATAAAAACAAACGAGATTTTATTATTTTTTTTACTCTTGGTTTACTTTTCGTTTTTATTATTATCTTAATTATTCGACACTTTAGAAAAAAGCGAGCAAAGTAATTAATTTTTTGGTTGATTTTGTCACAATCAATGTTCCAAAATAATCATTGCTCATACATCATTTTCACAATATTCTTTTAATTTCTTTTCTAGCATAAATCATTTTTTATCGTTAATTAAATTAAAGAATCTTAATGTCGTTTCATTTTGTGCTTGACTTCCGTTTTGAATTTGTAATGTTTTGTAATTTTTAATCTTTAGTGTTTTTAAATAACTAGGATTATGTGTCAAAATAAAATCAAGAACAAATTTTATCGAGTAGAAACCTTTATTTTTTCATATTGCACATGCCATTTCTTTTTGGGGGTCAAAACAATCAGCTAAGTCGAAAATATTTTCGATAATTCCATCAATTTTTTTTGTGTAAATTTTATCATTTATATATTGCTTTAGTTCTTTTAAACGGTTTTCTTCAAAACTTTTGTTGTAGACAATAAAACTGTATTCATTGGGATTGACAACATTTTCTAAAATTTTGTCAACGATTTTTTTAAACCAAATGGTGTCAATTTTTTGCGGGTCGATGATAAAATTATTACATTTCAAATTCTCAATTTTATCATAATTATGATTGGCGATAATTGAAACTTGAGTAACGATTTGACGATATGGATAGCAATGATCAAAAGGTGCTAAACACGAATTTAATGTTTCGAAATCAAAATAAATTTTTTTCTTTTTTAATTTTGTTAACAAATAATCAATTGTTTTTTTAGGGATAAGAAATTCAGTTTTATTTTCTTTCTTTGCAATTTGAATATTTTTGTAATAATTTTGTATTATTTTTTTTGGTTGTTCGATGGCAGATTTTTTTTTATAAAAATAAGAAAAATTTTCAAAAATATCACATTTAAAATTCTTGTGTTTTTCGTATAAGTCAATCGCTTCTTCAAATTTAATTAAATTTCCACTAAAACCCAAAAAAGGATAGCAATTACTAGGACGATAATATTTTTTTTGTAAAATACTAAAAAAAGGATTTTTTTCGAAAAAATTCTTAAATTGTTTGCATGGGATGAAATTAATTATCTCCGTTTTTTTAGTCATTTTTAATTTCATAATTTGCTTTCAAAAATCTCTATTAACATTAGCGAAATTGTTGAATAATTGTTGTTTACTTTTTTTGTGTTTCATTAAACCTTGTTTAGTCAGAGAACAACTATCTGTTTCCAAATTATCTAGCTTTTTTAAGAAAATTTCTTCAAGTATAAAGGAAACATCCATTTTTTTATTTGGGCAATCCTTAATTAAACACAAAAAGAAACCAGCAATCGATTTCATTCCTCATGCTTTTATGGTTTTATTAACAACATTTGCTTGATAAATCAAATCAATGATGTATCTTTTTTTTGTCGTTTTTGCTGCTTTTGTTTCGATTAAAAACATTTCATTATTAATTTTTACAATAGCATCTGGAATATCAATTAATTGCTTGTTAAAAATAAAAACAGGTTGGAAAATAATAATATTTGGATGCGCTATTAATAAATTCATTGTTTTTTCATATTTCTTTTCTAAGGAATATTTTTTAAAATCATTTTCGACATTAATGATTACATATTTTTGCGGAACAATTTTTAATTTTTCAAATTTTGCTTTAAAAAAATTAAGAATATATTCTTGTGCTTTTTTATCAATATATTGTCCTTCAACTTTTTTGGCGTCATTATCACTTAAGTCATCATTCAAATTTTTACTCTCATCATAAAAATCGTAGGCATAACCCTCATCAAAACAAAATTGGTTTTCTTCTTCGTCATCAAACGCGAAAAAAGTATTATTATTTTTTTTGATTAATTTATCAAGTTCATTGTTAATGGCATTTGTCGATCAAAATCAAAAATTTTTTGGTGAATAAAGACTTTTAATATAGTCATATTTTCGGATATATTTTGGTTTATTGCTATCTTCAACCATTACTTATTACTCTTTATTTTTCATGTGTGGGAAAAATAAAACATCATTAATAGTCTCTTTTTGTGTTAAAAGCATTACTAATCGATCAATACCAATTCCAATCCCACCTGTTGGTGGCATTCCATATTCAAGAGCATTAATGAAGTCTCAATCAATTTCGCTTGCTTCTTTATTGCCAAGATTTTTTTCTTTTTGTTGGTTTTCAAAACGATTGAGTTGATCGATGGGATCATTTAATTCAGCAAAAGCGTTAGCATATTCTTTTCCACAAATATACAATTCAAAACGCTTAGTAAAATTAGGATTTTTTGGATTTTTTTTAGCTAGTGGACTAACATCAAGGGGGTGGTCAGTAATAAATGTAGGTTGTAAGCATTTATCTTCACAATAATTTTCAAAAAAAAGATTAATAATATGTCCTTTTGTTTGTTGATGACTTTCAAGGGTTAATTTATATTGTTTTGCTAATTCAATTGCTTCGGCATCAGAATTAATTAGATTAAAATCAACATTAATTGTCTTTTTAATCATTTGTACCATACTAATTTTGACAAATGGTTTACTTAGATCAATTTCAGTGTTTTTATAGATGAATTTTGTTTTATTAATTTTTTGGGCAATATACTTGATTAGATTTTCACATAAAAGCATCATATCATCTAAATTTGCATATGCTGAATATGCTTCGATCGAAGTGAATTCAGGATTGTGGGTTGTATCCATCCCTTCATTACGGAAAATTTTTCCAATTTCATAAACTTTTTCAAAACCCCCAACAACTAATTTTTTTAGTGAAAGTTCGGTTGCGATCCGTAAATAATAATCACGATCTAATGTATTATGATGGGTAATAAAAGGTTTAGCTGCCGCTCCTGCCAATATTTTTGTTAAAATTGGTGTTTCAACTTCATAGTAACCATTTTCATCCATATATTCACGCAAGTACTTGATAATCTTTGAGCGCTGAATAAATGTTTGGCGCGATTCTTTATTAGTAATTAAATCTAAATATCGTTTCCTTGCTCTTAATTCTGGGTCAAGTAACCCATGGAATTTTTCTGGCAAAGGAATAAGAGATTTTGTTAGGATAACAAAATCAATAACTTTAATTGTTACTTCATTTGTGTTTGTTTTCATCGGTGTTCCAGTGATACCAATGATATCACCGATATCAACAAATTTCTTGAAAAAAGCAAATTTTTGTACATCAAATTCTTTTTTATTAATATAAAATTGAATATCTCCAGAAAAATCAGAAATTACTCCAAAAGTTTGTCGAATCGCCATTACTCGTCCTGCAAGATTATATTTTTGTGTGTTTTCGTGTAATTGCTCTTTTGTTAGTGGTAAGTATTTACTTTTAAATTGTGCACACGAACAGGTCCTAGTATATTTATCAATGCAATAAGGATTTAGATTTAAAGTATTTAAATCTTGCAATTTTTTTCGGCGAATTATTTCTTGATCTGTTAATTTTCGTTCCATTCTTAGAGTATTTACTCACAATCTTTATAACAAATTTGATTAGCAATTTTATTTGCTTTTTCTTTTGAAATAAATTTCCTAATAACCGTTAAAGCAAAATCATAAATTGTTCCTGCGGCCTTTGTTGTAATAAGATTTTTGTCACAAACAACACTTTTATTACAACATTTTTTTAATTCTTTTTCATAACCTGGATAAACAGTAGCATTAATTTTATCAATTATCCCCATTTTTGCAATTATCGACGGTGAAGCACAAGCACCTAATAAATAAAACGATTTTTTGGACATATTTTTTTTCAAATATTTCACCAATTTTTCACATTTTTCGTCTAAATAGTCAACACAACCTTTTCCACCAGGTAAATATATGGCACTATATTTTGATAAATTTTCCTTTGTCAAAACATCATCGCATGATATTTTAATTCCATTTTGCAAAACGAGATTTTTCTTTTTTTCTGCTGAAATTAGTGAAACAACAATGTTTGCTCTTCGCCACAAATCCGTTGGAACGATTACTTCTATTTCTTCCGAAAGATTACAAACGATAATTGCAATAGATATTTTTTTCATAATAAATGACTACTCAATTATTATATTATTCAACCGTTTATTTTCGATTGAAAATAGGTGGACAAGAATTAATTTTTAATTTTGCATGGTCTTTATTTAATAATTTAAAATCTAACACTAAATTCAATATTTGACTAATTTTTTTTGTTGTTTGTTGCAAAATTGGACTTAATAAAATTATCAAGTCACAGTTAAAATTAAAAATAATATTTAAAAAATTGAATAATTTATCTAATTTTCCGTCTTTAAATAAAACTCATGGTTTTGTTTCGTCAATATATTTATTCAATAATAAATAACTTTTTTGAATTTCATCCAATAATTCTTTAATTTTATAATTGTTAATCAAATTTTTATATTTTTTTAAAATTTCTTTTCGTACGATTAAGATTTCTTTATCATCATTGTCTAATTTTTTTTTAGTTAGGGATGGAACAACATTATGACAATATTTTTTGATCATTCCAGCAATTCTTGTTAAAACATTACCATAGTTATTAGCTAAATCATGGTTATAAACATCCCAAAAAAATTTATCAGTAAAATTAAAATCATTTTCAAAATTACTTTCTTTCACCAAAAAGTATCGTAAGGCATCAGATCCGAAACGATTAATATATTGTCATGGATCGATTACATTACCTTTTGATTTAGACATTTTTTCATTATTATTAATAATTCAACCATGAATAATAATTTTATTTGGCAAACGCAAATTTAGCATTTTAAGCATTATTGGTCAATAAATACAGTGGAAACGACTAATTTCTTTGGACATAAAATGAATAATCTCACTTCTTCCATCGTTTCAATATTTAGTAAAATTTTGGTTTTTCTTTGTCCCATACCCAAGATTTGTTAAATAATTTAATAAAGCATCAAATCAAACATAAATAACATGGTTGTTATCTTCTTTAATTGGTACTCCCCAACATAGTGTTTTTCGGGAAATGGACAAATCTTTTAATCCTTCATTTAAAAAATTATTAATAAGTTCTTTTGCCCGAAAACTAGGATAAATAAAACTATTATGATCATGAAAATATTTTTCAATTCATTTTTGAAATTGACTAGTTTTTAGAAAAAAGCTTGGTTCATTTTTAAAAACAAGTTCGTGACCTAATTTACAAAATAATTTCCCCTTTTTTTTAATTGCTTGTGTTTCAGTATAATTCTCTTCGCAATTTGGGCAATAATAACTTGTCCATACTCCCTTATAAATGTACTTTTTTTTATATAACTGACTAAAAATTTTTTGAACAGTTTTTTTATGATCTTGACTCGTTGTTCGTGTAAAGAAATTGTAATTAATGCCCAATTTTTTTCATAGATTTTGAAAAATTTTCGCATTATCATCAAGCATTTCTTTAACATTCTTTTTTAATTTTTTTGCAACATCAAAAATTTTTTGTCCATGTTCATCCATTCCGGTTGTAAAAAAAATATCATAACCGATTGCTTTTTTATATTTGGCAACAACATCAGCAAGAATTGTTGTATAAGCATGACCTAAATGGGGTTTTCCGGAAGAATAATAGATAGGAGTTGTAAGATAAGCTTTTTTCATTAATTAAAATAAAATTACTTTAATTTTAAACTAATTGACAAATAGCGAGTTTTGAATTATCACCTTGTTTATTTCCTAAATTTAAAACACGGGTATAACCACCTTTTTTAGTCGCATATTTTTTTGCTAATGTCAATGTTTTTTGCAAAATTTGTTGTCGATCCATTTTTTTATTATTCAAAACGATTGCCAAAATTGCTCGTTTAGCCGGTAATGTATTTTTTTTCGCTAATGTAATAAGATGATCAACATGTTTTTTTAATTCTTTTGCCTTAGCAAGAGTTGTTTTGATTTGACCATAGGCAATAACATCACTAACTTGTTGCCTAATTACCATTTTTTTTCATGCTGAATCTTTGCGTTTTGTGATAACAAATGACATATTAACTACTATTTTTCTTGTTTTGAATTATCATTAACAAAGGAAGAGGATTTAAAAGTTAATCCATTATCAATCATTTTCTTTTGAATTTCTCGGAAAGATTTTTTTCCTAAATTTTCAAATTTTTGAATTTCTTCTTTTGTTTTATTTGTCAATTCTTGCAATGTTCGAATTCCATTTTTTTTCAAACAATTATAACTACGAACTGATAAATCTAATTCATCGATAGAAATTGATAGATGACGAATTTTTTTAATTGCTTCTTCTTCATTAATCATTTTAATTTCTTTAATTTTTTCGTTAATACTTGTAATTTGGTCAAAATGATCAGTTAATATTTTTGCCGCATATGCTAAAGCATTGGCTGGAGATATCGCTCCATTAGTAGCAATATCTAGTTTGACAAAATCACCCATTTTATTTTTTGTAATTTTCTTTTCTTCAACAAGATAACCAACTTGTAAAATTGGTGAGAAATTACTATCAGTGGCAATGATATTTAAAGTGTTGATCATTTCATGATTTTGCTTAAAATTAACAAAACCACGACCATTTTTTGCATAAATTTCCATAACGAAAGGAGATTTATTTGAAGTTTTTGTCGCAATATATAGATCTTTATTGATAATGTTAAAACCAGCCGGTAATTCAATATTACTTGCCTTAATTACACCTGTATCTTTTACGGATATTTTCATTATTGGTCATTTTTCAATTGGACAATTTGGTGGAATAGCACTTTCGTCAATTTGTAGGGCCAATTGTTTTAAATTTAAAATAATTTGTGTCACATCTTCTTTAATACCATCAATTGCTGAAAATTCATGTTGAATTTCCGGAATTTTAATCGCAAAAATTGCTGCTCCTGGGATGCTAGAAAGAATAACACGACGCAAAGCATTACCGATTGTTATTCCAAATCCAGATTCTAATGGTCCAATTTCAAATTGTCCATAACTTTCATTTAATGTTTTAATATTAGGTTTAATTTCATATTTAATAAATTTTTCCATTTTTTTCTCCTTTAATAATTATCGTGGTTTTTTTGGTGGTTTGCAACCATTATGGGGAATAGGGGTTACATCTTCCAAAGAAGTAATTTGTAATCCGGCTGTTGCCAACGAACGAATTGCTGTATCCTTTCCCCGTCCGATTCCATTCACTTTTACATCCACGGTTGTCACACCCAAAGCCAAACATGCTTTGGCAACTGCTTCTGCCGCAATTCCTGCGGCATAAGGAGTAGCTTTCTTTGTTCCTTTATAACCAATTGCTCCTGCTGACGATCAGTTAATTACATTTCCATTTAAATCTGTGATGGTTATGATGGTATTATTAACTGTCGAATGGATGTGAGCAATTCCTTTTGGTGAAGATATTTTTTTCTTTTTCTTTTTTGCCACACTTTGTTTGTTTTGTAGTTTTTTTTCGCTATTTGCTTTATTTTTTGGACTAATCATAATTACCTTATTTTAATTTTTTGTTTCAATTTTTTTATTAGCAATTGTCTTTCTTGGACCTTTGCGTGTACGAGCATTTGTTCGTGTTCTTTGCCCACGGACAGGAAGATTTTTTTTATGACGAATACCACGATAACAACCGATTTCCATTAATTGCTTAATATTCATTGCAATATCACGGCGCAAATCACCTTCAATTGTATATTTAGATGTAGCTTCACGAATTGCGGCAAATTCTTTTTCGGTTAAATTACTAACTTTAGTCATTGGATTAACTTTTGCTTCTTGACAAATTTTACTTGCTGTTGATTTGCCAATACCATAAATGTATTGTAATGAATACATTACTTGTTTGTTATTTGGAATATCCACTCCCATTAAACGTGCCATTAAAATTATCCTTGCCTTTGTTTATGTTTAGGGTTCTTGCAAATTACCATGACTTTACCATGCCTTTTAATAATTTTACAATCTTTGCAAATAGGTTTAACTGATGCTCGAACTTTCATAATATTTCTTCCTTTTTAAATTGCTCGATAAACAATACGACCTTGTGTTAGGTCATATGGACTTAGTTCAACTTCTACGAAATCACCAGGTAAAATTTTTATCCGACGTAACCTCATTTTTCCACAAATATGAGCCTTAATTGTTACATTATTTTCTAACATAACCTTATATTGGTCATTAGAAATAACTTCCATAACTTTTCCCCTAATTTTAATTTTATCTTGTTTTGTCATTTTTTTTAATCATTTGTTAATATTTCGTAACCATTTTTTGTTACAAGGACCATATGTTCATTATGACAAGTTAATTTTTTGTTTTGAGACTTAACAGTTCATTTATTTATTGGATCAACGATGTATTCATTACTTTCAGTCATTAACATAGGTTCAAGACAAATAATCATTCCCGCGCGAAGACGACATCCAGTGTTTTTTGCGCCATAATTTAAAATTAGTGGATCTTCATGCAATTTAATTCCACAACCATGTCCCCCATAATTTTTAATCACTTTATAACCATTTTTTGTAGCAACTTCATTAATTTTGTTCGAAATATCACCAATTTTTACATTTGGATGAATCATTTTGATTGCCTGATGCAAACATTGTCAAGTAGCATTATTAATTGCATTTGCCTTTTCGTTTTTTTTGTTTAAAACAACAGTAAAAGCCCCATCACAAATATATTTTTGGTATGTAACACCAACATCAAAAGTAACCATATCATCATTTTTTAATTGGTATTGTGAACCAATCCCATGGATTAATTCATCATTAACACTAATACAAATATTACCAGGAAAACCTTTGTAATTAAAAAATGTTGGTGTTGCCCCATTTTTTTTAATTGTTTCGGCAGCAACTTGATCTAATTGTTCGGTTTTCATTCCCGGTTTAGTTTTTTTTTGTAAAATATGGCGCACTTTCTTTCAAATTTTACAAGCTTCTTTAATTTTTTTGATATCTTGTTGACTCTTTATATAAATCATATTATAATTTTAAAATTTTTTCAATTTGAGTAATTAGTCTTTTCCCCATTAAAGTAATCTTTTTATAGATTCCTTTTTTTTGATAATAAGTAACAAGAGGTTGATTAAATTTTTTGTATTCTTGTAAACGTAATTTAATGGTTTGGATTGTGTCATCATCGCGCTTTATTAAAATATGATGGTCAAAATTACAATGGTTTCATTGCTTTGGTTTTTTGTAATAAATATTATAAATTGTTTGACAAATCGGACAAATTCTTCGTCCAATAATTCTTTTAATTATTATATTTTCTTTTACGCATAAATCAAAAACATAATCAATTTTGCAAAATTTATTTAAATATTTTGCTTGCATAACATTACGTGGGTAACCGTCTAAAACTATATT
Organism: uncultured Mycoplasmataceae bacterium; assembly: GCA_947165235.1. GTDB lineage: Bacteria > Bacillota_I > Bacilli_A > Mycoplasmatales > Mycoplasmoidaceae > Hennigella. The sequence continues at coordinate 23,121 of CAMUZN010000002.1, forward strand.
TTCCGCTTTTTTTCCTACTAAATTATTTTTAACAAGTTTATTTGTTAATGTGTCATTAACAAGTTTTCCGGCATTAATAATTTTTTTTATCTTGTTCGCCAAAACAGAATTTTGTTTTGTGATTTGACGAAATAATTGTCCTGTTGCCAAATGAAAAAAACCGTATTCTTTTTCAAGAAAATTGGCAATTGTTCCTTTTCCTGCCCCTGGGGCTCCTAATAATAAGACAACCATTTTTTTATCACAACGAAGCAATATTATCCGATGTTTTATCGTTATTCGAATAATCGATATTTTTTTTCGTGATGTTATAACCACCGGTTGTGGCAATAGATTTAATTGAATTTAATAATTCTAGACAGGTGGTTACCATAATAATATTTGCGGTTCCTCCCAAGGCCATTCCTGTTGGGATTTTTGTTGTGATGGAAATAATATACGGAATAATAGCAATAATAGCCAAAATTGGACCACCAAGACAATTAATACGATAAAGAACAGTTGAAAGATGTTTCTCGGTGTCATTTCCAATTTTTACTCCCAAAATAAATTTTCCCGATTTTTGAAAATTATCGGCTATCATCATAGGATTTATTTGGACATATGAGTAGAAGAAAGTAAAAATAATAATTAAAAAAAAGAAAATTATAATTCCGATCCAACTATTCAAAGTTAACCACTTTTCGATAAATCAACGTGGCTCGTTGCTTTTAAAAAATTGGGCAATTGTTCCAGGAATTGTGATTAATGAAGAAGCAAAAATAACAGGAATAACTCCAACAGAATTCAATTTAATAGTAAAGAAAGGTAATTGCTTTTTATCTAAGATTAATCCTTGTCCGGTTTGTTGAATAGGAATTTTACGAACTGTTCCGTTAACAAAAATAATAAAAAAAAGTAAGACAATGTAAATAAAAACATATAAGAAAAATGATAAGAAAATAGTAATTTGATCGCTATTTTGGTTTTGCTGAATAATTAACAATTTAATACTATTAAAAGCATAATTAAAATTTCGGTATAAAGAACCAACGATTCCTCCAAGAATTAATGTTGTCATTCCGTTGCCAATTCCTCGTTTTGTAATCATATCACTAAAAAAAATAGCAATATATGTTCCTGCTGTTAATAAAAATATTAAACAAATCAAATTATAGATAGGTATATTTTTTATCTCTTCACAATCAAAAATCTTAATTCCGCTTCGCGAACCAGAAGAATTAGAGTTTAAAATCATTGCTAAAATTGCATAGGCCTGAATTAAACAAAACGGTAGGGTTAAAAGACGAATGATAATTTCAATTTTACGTTTACCATATTCCCCAGCACTGGCTAGATTTTTCAAAGGTTTAATTAAATCCGATGATAGCAATTGAATGATGATTTGTGCCGTAATATACGGACCTAAACCGATCGCAAAAATTGACATTTTGTCAAAACCTCCCGCCGATAATAGATCGATTGTTGATCAAAAACTTGATTTAGCTTGTTGATGATAATAAGGTGGCAAAATAATACCTGGTAATGTGATCATTGTTCCAATGTGATAAATAAACATAAAAAATAAAGTAACAATAATTCCATGAATGATACTTTTATTTTTTAAAATATTTCGAATCGTTAAAAAATGTTTTTGCTTTAAAAAAGAATTATCGGTGCTTGTCATTACAAGAATATTATTTATTTTTTTCTTTAATTGTACCTTTGGCCGTTTCGATTATTTTTTTTGCACCAGAGCTAATTTTGTCAACACAAACTTCCATTTTTTTTGTCATTGGTTTTTTCCCCGCAATTATTTTAATTTTTGCTTTTGCATTTTTCGAAATAATTTTTGCCTTCATTAATGAATTTAAATTAATTTCTTCAAGCGAAAATTTTTCTAATTCATCGGTTGTAAAAACAATATATTTATCTTGAAAATTAACATTAGTAAAACCGACTTTAGGAATTTTACGGTATAGTGGTGTTTGACCACCTTCAAAACCTGGACGAACATTACCACTTTTACGAGCATGTTGTCCTTTTTGTCCCCGCGTTGAGCGTTTACCAAAACCAGAACCATAACCGCGACCAAGGGTTTTTGTTTTATGGTTTCTTGCTCCTTTAACTGATTTTAATTGGTGTAATTGCATTATCGTACCTCGCTAATTATAAATTACAATTCGGTAATTTTTTTATCACGCATTTTTGCAATATATTCAACAGTTTTTTGTGCTTGTAATCCGTTTATTGTTGCTTGAATCATATTAGCAGGAGTATTTTTTCCTAAATTTTTTGTATAAATATCACTATAACCAGCCAATTCAATAACAGTTCTAACTGCACCACCTGCCACAATACCTGTTCCTAGTGGAGCTGGTTTTAATAGAATTTTTGCGGCACAAGCTTTACCCACGATATCATGGTAGATTGATCCTTTTTTTGTCATAATAACTTTCGTTAAGTTATTTTTGGCATTTTTTAAGGCTTTTTGCATCGCGGTTGGGATTTCAATTGATTTCCCCATCCCAAACCCAACATTTCCTTTACGGTCACCAATAACAAGAAGAACAGAAAAACGCATTTTCCTCCCCCCTTTTGTTGTTTTATTAATTCGCTTAATTTTAACAACTTTTTGTTCGAAACCATCGGTAGCAAAATAAGATTTTTTTTGTTTTTTAGCAATAAAATTTTTATTTGGTGAAGTTTTTTTTTCCGATAAATTTGTTGTTTCTTTTTGTGTTTTTACACCAGAATTTTCATTAGCACCATTTTGGTTTTGTCCCATTGTTTTTTTCATTTCTTGTGAATTATTATCAACTATTGCCATAATAAAAATTAATATTTAAAAATGTAAACCATTTTTTCGTGCCGCTTCGGCTAAAGCTGCGATTCGACCATGATATTTATTACCACCACGATCAAAAACGATCTTTGTAATTTTTTTTGCTAAAGCTTTTTGTGCAAGATCTGCTCCAACTTTTGCACAAGATTCTTTATTTCCATTTTTAAGTTTTAATTGTAACGAAGAACTGCTAACTAGTGTGATTCCTTTTTCGTCATCAACAATTTGGGCAAAAATATTGGCATTTGTTTTTGTAACAATTAGACGCAAAGGATTATTGGCATATTTCCTTATTTTTTTTAAACTACGTATATGCCTCATTTGGCGGTTTTGTTTGCGAGTTTGAGCGAATTTTTTCATCTTTGATATTATACTTTTTATTTTTTTCCTTTTGCTGGGGCAGCACTAGCTCCGGCGGCAACTTCTGCCGTTTTACCAACTTTACGAATAATTTGTTCGTTAATATACATAATTCCCTTTCCCTTATATGGTTCGGGTTTTTTTAATGACCTAATTTTTGCGGCAAATTCACCAACAACAGTTTTATCGTAACCACTAATCTCAATTTGTGTTGGACTAGGACAAGTAACTTTTAGAATTTTAGGAATTGTCATTGGGACTAAATGACTATAACCAATCGCTAGGATTAATTTTTCTTGTTCGATTTTTGCTTTATAACCAACCCCAACAATTTTAAGAACTTTTTTATAACCAGTTTTAACACCAATGACAGCATTATTTAAATTAGCATTGATTGTCCCATGTAGCATTTTTGTTTTCTTTTCATTATCGTTTCTTGCCACTTTTAATTTATTGTCAATTTGACTAATTTTTATTATGTTGCTAGGGTAATTAATTTTTATTTCACCCAAAGGGCCTTTAACAACAACATCACTGCTGTTAATTGCAATCTTAACTTCTTGTGGTATGGTAATTAATTTATTTCCTTTGTGTGACATTTTGTTAACTAATGCTTACCAAAGATAAGCAATTATTTCCCCTCCAACATTGTTTTTACGCGCTAATTTGTCTGTGATTATTCCTTGATTTGTCGAAATAATAGCAATTCCTAAACCATTCAAAACTTTAGGAATTTTTTTTGCTTCTTGGTATATTCTTAATCCCGGTTTAGAAATTTGTTTAATCCCATTAATAACAGGAATACGATTTTTATATTTCAATTTAACATATGTAAATTGTTTTTTCCCATTTTTTGTCTTGGCTTTGAATATTTTTTGTTCAAAACCTAAAATATATCCTTCTTCTTGCATTATTTTTAAAATATTTGTCGTTAACGAAGAAGTCTGTATTTTAATGTAGGGTAATTTTGCCCTATTGGCATTTTTAATTTTACAAATTAAATCAGCAATTGGATCCATGTACATAATTTATCACGAAGCCTTTTTTACTCCTGGCAAAGCGCCTTTATATGCAAGTTCACGGAAACAAAGTCGACACAATCCATATTTACCAATGACACCATGAACTCTTCCACAACGAACACAACGATGGTATTTCCTTGCGGAATATTTAGGTTTTTTTAATGCTTTAATTCGTAAAGATTTTTTTGCCATATTCTTTATTATTTATATTACTTTTTTTTAATAAAAGGAAAACCAATTGCGGTTAAAATTGCCATTGCTTCATTGTCTTTTTGGGAAGAAGTAACAAAAGTGATGTCAAAACCACGAATTTTTTTAATATCATCATATTTTATTTCCGTAAAGATATTTTGTTCTTTTATTCCTAAAGTGTAATTACCACGACCATCAAAACTTTTAGGATTAAGTCCTTTAAAATCACGTACTCGTGGCAAAGCAATATTCTTTAATTTTTCCACAAAATTTCACATTTTTTCTTTACGTAATGTGACTTTTACCCCTATTTCTTGATTTTGTCGTAGTTTGAAAGTGGCAATAGCTTTTTTACTTTTTGTTTTTACTGGTTTTTGACCAGTAATTAATTGGATTTCATTAACCATACTTTCAACGAATTTAGAATTGCTTGCTCCATCACCTACTCCCGCATTAATAACGATTTTATCTAGTGTTGGTACTTGCATTACCGTTTTATAGTTAAAATCTTGCATTAACTTTGTTTGAATAATTTGCTTATATTTTTTTGTTAAAACATTCATTTTACTTTTTTACCGTTTCGACAATTGTATTTGTCCTTTTAAAAAATCGAGTTTTTATTCCTTTTTTATCAAGAACAAATTTTACTTTATCAATTCCCCGTGTTGCTTTTTTATTAATTAAAGCTAATTTTGCTCAAGGTAGTCACATTTCTTTTTCTTTAATTTCACCTTTATTGTTATTTGATGGTTTAAAGTGTTTTTTCACTTTATTTACTCCTTCAACAAGAGCTTTTTGATGTTTAGGACAAACTTTAATAATTCTTCCTTCTTTTCCATAGATATTGCTATCACCGGAAATAACACGAACATAATCACCAAGTTTAATTCTTTGCATTTTTCTATTCTTTTTATAGCACTTCCGGTGCTAATGAAATAATTTTTATAAATCCCTTCTCTCTTAATTCTCTTGCAACCGGACCAAAAATTCTTGTTCCTTTTGGTGTTTTATCTTCTTTTATTAAAACACAAGCATTATCTTCAAAACAAATTTTTGTTCCATTCTTGCGCCTTATTCCTTTTTTTGTTCGTACGATAACAGCTAAGGACATTTCCCCTTTTTTCACTTGACTATTTGGAAGAGAATCTTTTATTGAAATCTTGACAATATCACCAATATTGCAAGTTTTTTGTCATGAATTACCTAAAATTTTAATAACACCAACTTCTTTTGCCCCACTATTATCCGCAACATTTAATCTTGTCATGAATTGAATCATTGTTCTTACCTCTTATATTGCCTTTTTAATAATTTTTTTTAGATAAAAATGTTTTGTCTTGGAAATAGGTTTGCATTCACAAATTTTAACAACGTCATTTAGATTAGCAAGGTTTTTTTCATCATGGGCAGCATATTTTTTATGTTTAATCACCATTTTTTTATAAAGGTGATGACGAAACTTATTCTCCACTTTTACTGTAATGGTTTTTTTATTTTTTGTTGATACAACAACACCAATAAAAGATTTAATATTTTTTTGCTTTTCCATTACTTTTCCTTATCCTTTTTAATTGTATGTTGTTTTTTTACTGATGCAAGTTTTTTTTGTCCATTATCTTGGGCATTTGGAATAATTTTTTTTAAAACACTTGTAAGTTTATCATCATTAATAATTGTTGGTTGATTTTTTTTATCATAAAGAACAACACCATAAGAAGTTAAGCAAGCTTTGAAACCACGAATAGTTAATTCGGTTAAAATTTGGGCAATCATTTTGCGCATTTGTTTTAAAAGATTGATTTTTTCCAATTCCCCAGAAGACATTTTAAATTTTGCTTCCAATAATTTCATTTTTAATTGGGCAAGTAGCGCACAAAGTTGCTCATTAGTATTTTTTTTAAGTTCGCTATTCATTGCCTTCTTCTCCTTTCTTAACAACTTTACAAAGAACATTCAATTTATTTCCGGCTCGTCGCAAAGCTTTTTTCATAATTTCTGGTGCCATTTGCCCTAATTCAAACATAATTGTTCCCGCTTTAACAACAGCCACTCATTCTTCAGGGTTGCCTTTTCCTGAACCCATTCGAACTTCTAGTGGTTTTTTTGTTAATGAAAGTTGGGGGAAAATACGAATTCACATTTTACCTTTTTTTTCTTGATCGATAAAATGGGATAAAACAATTCGAGCAGCCTCAATTTGTTTTGCCTTTACCCAATTTCCTGTTGTTGCTTTTAAACCGTATTCCCCAAAAACAACATACTTATTGCCCTTTGCTTTTCCTTCGTATTTAGTGCGATGTGGTTTACGATATTTTACACGTGCTGGTTGTAGCATAATTATTCACCATCCTTAGGTAGTTTTAAAACATTATGTTCAAAATTTCTTGTTCGTCATTTTTTTGTATTAGAATTAAATGGTTTTTTCTTTCCGGCTTTAAAATATTCCCCTTTATTAATTCAAACTTTAACTCCGATTGTTCCGTATTTTGTGTGAGCAATTTCAAAAGCGTAATCAATATTCGCACGCAATGTTGATAAAGGAATTACACCTTCTGAATAACCTTCTTCACGTGCCATTTCAACCCCACCCAATCGTCCGGAAACATTTGTCTTAATTCCTTTTACATGACCTTGTTGTAAAGCTTTTTTAATCGCCATTTTTTGGGCAACACGGAAAGAAACTTTTTTTTCGATAGCATTAGCGATTTCTCGAGCGATTAAACGGGCAGAAGTTGCTGTGTTTTCAAAAGCAACAACATTAAAACTAACATTAATTTTTCGACCAACAATTTTATTGATGGCTAAGGTTATTTGTTTAATGTTACTATTATCCGTACCAAAAATTAAACCAGGTTGACCAGCAACAACATCGACGGAAATTGTTTTTTGGGTTCGTTCAATTTTTGTTTCGACAATTTGGGCTAATTTGTAGTTAACCAAAAAATAATTTCTAATTTTTTCATCTTCAACAATTCATTTCGCCGTTTGATGGGCATCATTTGCTTCTCATTTTGAGATTCATGAGTGATTAATCCCAATTCTTAAAGCATTTGGATTGACTTTTTGACCCATTATTTCTTTTCCCCTTTCTTTATAATATTTTTGTTTTTATCTTTGACAAATTTTTGTTTTCTTTGTTTGATAAGCAATAAATCTTTTTCCTTTTCTTTTGGGTCATCAGAAAGAATAACTTTTAGGTGGCAATGACGTTTTTTAATTACATTACTTGCTCCTTTTGCTCGCGGAGTCATTCTTTTATATGTTTTGCCTTGTCCGACAATTGCATTGTAAATGTATAAATTATTATTATTCATGGCATGATTATTTGTTGCATTCGCAATTGCTGAAGATAGCAATTTATTCAAAAATTTTGCCGTTTTCTTTTGTAAATTTTGCAAAATAGTTAAAGCATCATTAACTTTTTTACCACGAATCAAGCGACAAACAAGATTTGCTTTGCGGTAAGAAACATTAATATTGTAAACAATAGCGTAACTTTTCATTATTTTTTACTTTCCTTTGCTGCATCTTTAATTGCATCACTCGCTTTGTTATTTGAAGAGTGTTGTTTGAAAATTCGTGTAGGAGCAAATTCACCAAGTTTATATCCAACCATATTATCAGTAATATAAACATTTGTAAAATTTTTGCCATTATGAACTTGGAAAGTAAAACCAACAAAATCAGGAAAAATTGTACTTCGTCGTGACCAAGTTTTAATCGGTTTTTTCTTCTGTGTTTTTTTCATTAACTGTACTTTTTTTATTAAACTTTTTTCAACAAAAGCACCCTTTTTATTACTTCTAGACATTATTTAACCTTTCGATTTCGAACAATCATCTTATTTGAATAACGTCGTTTATTACGTGTTTTCACACCCATATGACGTTTACCTCATGGTGTTCGAGGAGCATCTTTACCAATTGGTTGACGTCCTTCACCTCCACCATGTGGGTGATCATTCGGGTTCATTGCGGAACCACGAACAGTTGGTCTAACACCTAAATGACGACTTATTCCAGCTTTTCCTAAATTAATTACATTATGTTCAGAATTAGAAACAAAACCAATTGTTGCTCGACATTCGTTGTCAATTTTTCGTACTTCACCCGAAGCTAATTTGATCAACATAAATTTATTTGTTTCATCATGACCCAAAACTTGTGCTGCTGTTCCAGCAGAACGAATTAACTGACCCCCATGGCCTTTATTTAATTCAATATTGTGAATAAAAGTACCTTCAGGAATATTTTGAATTTCCATGCAATTACCAGGTTTAACTTCGACTTTTTTACCAGAAACAATTTTTTGACCAACTTTTATATCATTAGGTGTAAGAATGTATTTTTTTGTACCATCTTGGTAAGCAACTAAAGAAATAAAAGATGAACGATTAGGATCGTATTCAATTGTTTTTACTACTGCCATAACATTATCTTTATTTCGTTTGAAATCAATTTCTCGTAATTTTTGTTTATGTCCTCCACCATGGTGACGAATGGTAATTTTTCCTTGAAAATTTCGCCCTGAAACATTGTGAATTCCATTTGTTAAAGATTTTAAAGGTTTTTTTGCTGTAAGATGCTTTTTGTAGTTAACTCTTACATATGTCCTTTTTCCACTTGAATGAGGTTTATTATATTTTAGTGCCATTATTTATTATCCTTATTATTTTTCATTTTTGTTGTTTTTTTTGTATTTTCATCCTCATTTTTTTCTTTTGCTGTAAATTCGTTAACATTTATTTCTTTTGCTTTTTTGTTAATTGATAATTTTGAGGGTTGCTTTGCGGTTTTTTCTTGCGCTTCCTCTTTGGTAATTGCGATATCTTTTCCTTTTGGTAAACAAATATAGGCAATTTTTACTAATTTTGTTTTTCCTGGATATTTTGTACCAAGTTTAGTGACAGTTGGTTTGCGAATCATCGTCATAATTTTTAATGGTTTGATTTTAAAGATTGATTCAAAAGACAAAGCAATTGTCTTTTTATTTGCTTTTGGAGCAACTAAAAAAGCATATTTTTTATTAGTATCTGCTCGTTTTGTATAAGTTTTTTCCGTTAAATAAGGTTTTAAAATAATGTTTGTTAATTGCATAAATTATCCGATCTTTTCCATAATTTTTTTTAGTGCTTGATTTTGAAAAATAATAAAATTTGCTTTCAATACATCTTGTGTGGAAATTTGGTTTCAATTTTTTCCCACAACCTTTTTAATATTTTTAACTTTTTTAACAATCAAATTATTGGTGAAATCAAAAACAAATAATACACGTTTATTAAGCATATTTTTAGCAAGCAAAAATTTAGCAAAATCTTTTGTATGAAGGTTTTTATCTTTTTTAATAAAGTTATCATCCAAAGCATATATTGCTTTTGTTTTAAACTTAAGAGTTAATGCCGATTTTAGAGCAATTTTTGCAATTTTTGCATTTAATTTTAATTTATAGTTACGATTGGGTTTTGGTCCGAAACAAACCCCACCTCCAACTCAATGAGGATTTCGAATCGAACCTTGGCGTGCTCGGCCAGTATGTTTTTGGGCAAAAGGTTTTTTGCCCCCACCAGAAACTTCACTTTTTGTTAGTGTTGAATGAGTTCCTTGTCTTTTTCCAGCATTTTCAGCAATTATTTGGTCAAACATTGCTTGTTGATAAATTTTTTTTGTTAAGCAATGATCGTGAATTTCAATTTCTTTAACTGTCGGACTAAACAAATCAAATAAACTAATTTTTACCATAATTACTTACCTTCACTTTTTGCTGCTACTTTTTCTTTTTGTTGCTGATTTTGATTATCATTAGTTTTATTTTGTATTACTTCTTTCTTATTATCTATTGGTGGGGTTGGAGAAACTATTTTGGTGATTAAATTAGGAACAATAATTGGTTTTTTATTTTTAACAGAATTTTTAATTTTTAAAATTTGATTGATCGGACCAGGAACACTTCCTTTAATTGTAATTGTGTTATTATTTTTATCAATCGCTAAAACTAGTAGGTTTTGAATTGTAACTTTTTCACATCCATAATGACCAGACATTTTTTGTCCCTTCTTTACTCTTTGTGCTTGACTTCCACCTCGACCAAAAGCGATTGAACCTTGATAACGGTGGGGATAACCGGCACCATGACTTAATGGACCAATTTTAAAATTTCACCTTTTGATCGCACCGGTAAAACCATGACCTTTCGTTTTTCCTTGCACATCAACAAATTCACCAGGTTTAAAACATTGGTCAATTGTAATTTCTTGACCAACTGTATAACCGCTTATGCCAGAAAATTCATGAATGTATTTATATGATTTTTCACAATTAATTTTTTTGAAAATTCCTTTTTGACAACGATTAAGCTTTTTTTCTTCGCATGTATCAAAAGCAACTTGAACAGCATCCCAACCATCTTTTGCTTTTGTTTTAACTTTAATAACTTTATTTGGTTCACAATGAATAACAGTAGCGGGATAAAGATTACCGTTAAGGTCAAATAGTTGCAACATTCCAATTTTTTTTCCTAAAATACAATTCATTGTCATTTCCTAAACCTATAATTTAACTTTTATTTTAACGGATGCGGGAATAATTAAACGCTTTAAATTATCTAAAATTGCTGCACTAATATTTTCTAAAACAATTAACCTTTTATGTGTGCGTTTTTCAAATTGTTCCATTGCTGGTTTATTAACATGTGGTGAACGACAAAAAGTGAAAACAACTTTTTTTGTGGGAAGAGGGATGGGTCCCTTTATATCACAATTGTTATTCCTAGCAATTTCAATTATTTTTTTGATCGATAAATCAAGTGCTTCTTGATCGTAAGAAAATAATTTTATCCTTAATTCTTTTTCCATAAAAACTGCTTCTAAACAATGCATTAATAATATCCACAAAATGTTTTTATGATTAAACAATTAAGGATATTATTACATTATTGATATAGCACTTTTATTTTATTACATTTTTGCTATAAATCGATAAAAACTTAAAAGTATTGTTTCATTTCACACCAAATTGGTTGGGATAAATAATCGTTTATCGTTAAATTTTTATTATTGACAACGAAAATAGTAAATCTTTTGCAATCATTAATAATTTCATCAGTAAGAACCGGTGGTTTTTCACAATCTAAAATAACGGTATGCAACGAACCACAACATTTGAATATTGAACCACCAATTATGCAGCATTTTTTTCCTAAAGTAACTCGTTTAATATTTACACAGTTACAAAAAATTAATCTTTCAATAATTTGTGTATTATCAATTAGTGGTAAAGTAAGTCCATAGCAATTAGTAAAACAATTTTGCTTAATTTCTTTAACATTCACATCTAATTCTTCAAGATTTTCGCACCATCCAAAAGCATATTCACCCAAAAATTCTAAATCATTTTTTAAAATTACCGTTCGTAAATTTAATTTTTTCACGGCGGCACGATTATCAAAACCTTTAATTTTTCTTCCTAAAACTCTTTTATCTTTTTCTCATTTAATTTCACACACATTGTCATCAACACATGTTACGATTCAATCATCTTTTTGATTTTTTCGTGTAAATGTTATTCCATCTTCTTTATATTCAAAACCTTCAACTATTTTTATTTCAACTAATTTTTTTGCTGTGATGTTTTTATCAATTTTTGATGTGGCAACAATTGTTAAAAAATAATCACCAATATAGCTTTGATCAATAAATTCCGAAAGATAAAGAAAATAATCGTTTGTATTAACATTTTTTTCAATTTTAAAAATGGGGTTTCCTTTCATGTCAATAGTTTTATTATTTGTTGAGATATATTGAACGATATCTAAGTCATGATTAATAAAAATATCCTCATGTTGCTCATTTGTCATTTTAAAATTAAATTTTTGAATGATTCCTCCACAATTAATTGCTCCAACACAAACATCATTTAAATTTTGAAAAATAATTTTTTGTGGGGGATAAATTGGATTGGATATTTTTGCTTTTATTTCTTTTTCTTTCGAAACAATTTTATTATTCAAATCACTTATTGCTTTAATACCAAAAACATATTCTCCTGGTGTTTTCAATTTATTATTGCTAATTACTAATCTTTTATTTTGAATTGATAAGCACTTATTTAATTCTTTATTTGTGCAATTAAGTAAAAAATGAACATCTTGATCGACGCTTTCATTTTTATCATTTTTGCAAATGGCTTTTAATTCATCACTTGTTCAACCTTCATCACTTTTAATCTCGATTTGATCAAAATTATTGACAATTTCAACCGAATTAGGAATTAAATTTTTTGGTGGTTTTGTTCGTGAACATAGTAAACATAGCAATACAATGATTCATATGCCATTTGAACAGATAAAAAGTAATCAAGATTTTCTTATTTTCACTAAATATAAATTAGGTAATAAATCTTATTAATTGCGAAATTATTTTTTGTATTGTTTGATGATCGTTCAAAGATTATTTAGGACAAACAAAACGCATTCATATTGAATTTCATTACGGTTTGTTGCAAATTGCTTTTGATAAAAAAAATCATATTTCTTTGCGAAAACATAAATTGTGATATAAGCGATTCCAGTTTTTTTACCTTCATCAGGATTTTTTAAACTTGCATTACCGGTGATTGAAATAGCGATATCGCTACCAAATTTTGCTTGTGTTTTTTCTGCCATTTCGTTAGCACATTCTTGACTGATCGTTCCATATTTATCGACAATTTTTTCTTCTACACCCACAACTTTGATTTTACTTTTTTTGCTATACGAAACATAACCACCAAGAAAAACATTGCTTGCATGTTCAACCTCAACAAGTTTGTTTGCCAATAATCCTCCCGTCATTGATTCACAAGTGGCAATTGTAAGTCCTAATGATATAAGTTTTTTAACAACTTGTTCGTTAATTTTTTCCATTTTTTGTTGTTATGCATTTAGTAATATTTATTGCATAAATTAAACCAGAAATGGTTGTTGCACTAGTTGCTAAAAAAAGAAAAAAATTTTGGAATAAATAATAAATAATTGGATTGTTTTCTTTTTCTTTTATTGGTAAGAGAAAAAAGATTATTATTAATCCTAACATTTGCAAAAAAGTTTTAATTTTTCCCCAAATATTTGCCCCCACAATGATGTTGCAACTAGCAGCATAAGCTTTGTATCCATCAACAATAATATCACGTGCGATACTAATTAAAGCAAGATAAAAAGGAATGTATGTTTTTATGGCAAAGATAATTAAAATTGAATTAATTAAAATCTTATCAGCAATCGGATCTCAAATTTTTCCAAAATTCGAAATTAGATTATTTTTTCGGGCTAAATAACCATCAAGAAAATCAGTTAAAATAGCGATAACAAAAAATATTGCTGCCAACAAAAAAAAGAGATAAATTTTTGCACAAACATTTTTTTGTCCAAACGAAAAATTTAACTCATAAATTAAACATTTTTTCGGTTGTAAAAAAATAAAAACAATGATTATTGGTGTTAGTAAAATTCGCAAAATTGTGAGGTAATTTGGCAAGTTTTTATATTTTTTTTTTATTAATTTATTCGACATTAATATTTCAAATAACCTTCGTATCGTGGAAATGGTATAACATCTTTAATATTGTCAACTCCCGTAATAAACATTAAAATTCTTTCAAATCCCAAACCAAAACCAGCACTTTTATAATAACCGTATTTTCGTAAATCAAGATATCATTGTAAAGGTTCAAGCGAAATTTTTCTTTGCTGACATTTTTCAATAATTTTTTCATAATCATCTTCCCGCTGACTACCACCAACAATTTCTCCTACTCCGGGAACTAATAAGTCAACTGCTGCTACAGTTTTGTTATCTTTATTTTGTTTCATATAAAAAGCTTTTATTGCACTTGGGAAGTTATATAAGAAAATTGGACTATTAAAATAATTTTCGCATAAATATTTTTCGTGTTCAGCGGCTAAATCTTTCCCAAAAAAAATGTTGTTATCAAGAAATTTATGTCCCTTTGCATAAGCATCTTTTAAAATTTCAATTGCTTTTTCATACGGTAGTTTAACAAATTTTGTTGTAACTAATTTTTGTAAAATTGCAACCATATTTTTTTGTGTTTTTTGGGTTAAATAATTAAATTCATCTTGGCACCTATTAATGGTTTTTTTAATGATTGTTTTAAACATTTGTTCAATTATTTTCATTAATTCCTTTAAGTCACAAAAAGCAATTTCAGGTTCAATCATCCAAAATTCCGCTAAATGACGATTAGTATGACTTCTTTCGGCCCGGAAAGTTGGCCCAAAAGTGTAAACTTTTTTTAATCCCATACTCATCGCTTCCGCATTTAATTGTCCCGAAACAGTCAATGAAGCATTTGCAGGGAAGAACGGGTTATTTTTATCATCAACAATTTTAAAATTTTCTCCTGCTCCTTCACAATCATTATTAGTTAAAATCGGTGTTGAAATGTACGAAAAACCTTTTTTGTGAAAAAAATCATGAATTGCGAAAGCTAGTTCAGCACGAATTTTCATTATTGCTTGTTGATATTTTGTTCGGATCCGTAAGTGGGCAATATCTCGCAAAAATTCGTTACTTTGTTCTTTGTTTTGCACCGGAAAATCGTTTGCCTGTTTCAAAAAAATAACTTCTTTTGCTAACATTTCTCAAGGTGTTTTTTGGTTATTTGTTGATTTTAAATCTCCAATAATTTTTATTGCTGAAGAAAATTTATAATTTTTAATTTGGGAAAAATTGGCTAAATTTTCTTGTTTACAAACAATTTGAAGATTATTAATTGTTGTCCCATCGTTAATTTCAAGGAAAACTATTTTTCCATTATCACGATTAAATTTAACTCAACCTTCAACACATAAATTCTCGCGGTTTTTTTGCTCGTTAAAAATAGTTTTAATCTCGATTTTTTTCATGTTATTAATGGTGCAAAATTGTTAATATTATTATACGAATAACATTACTAAAATATGATTGTAATTCTATTTTTTGTAAACTTTAACTAGGGCTGGTTTTAAAATATAATCGTGTAGTTTATAACCATTATTTACCACTTCAGCAATCGTGTTATCTTTTTTTGTTGGATCAGAAGCAGAAATTGTTTCTACACATTCCATTGTTTTACCATCAAATTCTTGTCCAACAACAGGTTTGATTGCCGTAATATTTAATTTTGCTAATAAATTAACAAACATCGTCAAAATTAATTTAAAACCCTTTTGATAATTAATCAATTTTTCATCACTCAACTTGAAATTACAAGCAATTTCCATTTGATTAATAATGTTAATCAACTCTAAAGCTTGATTTTTTATTGCATATTTTTTCGCATGTTCTAATTCATTTTTACTTTTATTTTCTAGTTCTTTCGTTTTTTTTGTTAATAGATCGTTAGCTTCTTTTGTTTTTTTTGTGATTAATTCCTTAAATTGTTCGTTATGTAGGTTCATTTCTTTTTTTAATTTTTCTAAATTTTCGTTTTGTTGAAGAATAATCATTTGTTTTTCTAGTATTTCTTTTTGACTATCTTCGTATTTTTTTGTTAATGCGGTAAATTTATCGTGTAGTGATTTATCATTCTTGATATCATTCTTGTCATTATTTTGGGGGGTTGGGTGTTTTGTTTTATTATCTTTTTCCATTATTCTATCTCCTTTGCGACTTTATTGTAGTATTTTTCAACTTCATTATTTTTATTATCCTTTAAAATTGCTTTTAATGTCTTAATTGTATCTTGGCTATAGTTTGTTGGGGTTGCATATTTAATGATGGCAATTAAGTCACCATTAGCGGAGGAAAACAATCGTTGTTTTAAATTTTTTATTCCAGCATTTGTTATTTTAATTTCAGTACCATCTCGCGTTTGAGGGAGTAATTTTATTGTTTTACTTCCATAAGGGGTAGGAACTTTTACTTCTCCTCCAACAATTGCTTTTAATGGGTCAACAAGAACATCGATATAAATTAAATTTCCCTGTTTTGTAAAATACGATGAAGGTTTGACATTAACGGTAATATAAAGATCACCATAATTATCACGATAACTATTTCCTTTATTTTTTTCAACAATTATTTGGTGATTATCAATTCCTGGCTTGATCTCAATTTCAAAATTTTTAAAAGATTCCAAATATTTTTTTCCTTGACATTTTTTGCAAACCTTTTTGATAATTTTTCCTTCACCATGACAATAGGGACAAGTAATTTGTGATTGCATAATTCCAAACATTGTTCGTTTTTGTTCAATTACAACACCACTACCTTCACAATGGGGACAAGTAATAATACTATTTTGTTCATTACTTGCTCCGGTGCCATTACAAGCATCGCATGTTGTTTTTATTTTTATTGTAAGATCTTTTTTACATCCTAAGATAGATTCAATAAAATTGATGGTAATGGATGTTTGGAGATTCAATTCATAAGGTATTGTTTCATATTTTCTTCGGTTAGACCTAGATGTTTTCCTTTGTCCAAATAAATCAGCAAAACTAAAACCACTTTCTTCGTCATCATCGTCACCGAAAGAAAATTTGACATTACTACCTCCTCCAAAAAATTGGTTAAAAATATCCATTGGGTCAATATTTGATTGGGAAAAGCCGCCTTGCTTTAAACCTTCGTGTCCATATTGATCGTAAGTTTGTCGTTTTTGGGGGTCAGAAAGAACCGAATATGCCTCATTAATTTCTTTGAATTTACTTTCGGCATCGGGAGATTTATTTCGATCAGGGTGATACTTCATCGCTAATTTTCGAAAAGCTCTTTTAATTTCTTGTTCCGAAGCATCGCGCGAGATTTCTAAAACTTCGTAGTAATCACGTTTTGTTGCCATATTAAAATTATACCAAAAATTAGCACTCTTTTTTAAAAAGTGCTAATCTCGAAATCTATTCTATTTCGTCGTCAAATTGGTGTTTTTCTGTCTTTTTTTCAATTTTATCCGTTGAATAAGAAGCATTGTCATCAAATTCTGACAAGTTATTAGTAAAATTTTTTAAATTATCTTGTTCATCTTTTTCGTTATCAATTGAGTCAAACGAAAGATTATTATCAAAATCTGTCTTTATTTTTCCAGAAATTAATGCGGATAAAGATAATTGTTTTTCGTTGCTAGAACTAATTCCAGAAACTAAAGATAAAGAACTATTTTTTGTAACACCAATGAAACTTTTGCGGATATCTTCAATAATATTAGAAGCAGTCTCATTAGAAATTTTTAAATTTATAATAATGTTTTTTGCTTCAACAATGTCAATATCGCTATAACTTTCGTTAACTGATTTCACAACTTGCTCTAATAATTCGGTTTTTTGTGCATTTGATTCATTAAAAACCGTTTTTACCATCATAAAAAATTTATTTTTCGTGAAAAAGTTTTTCAAATCAGCAAAATCAATATTGATTTGTGAAGGATTAAAAATAATGTCAATTATTTCTTCAATAATATTAGCAATTTTATCATTTGCTTTCTCATAAGCTTGAATAAAGCTTATTCCTTTTTCATTATTAATAATTTTTTCATTACTAATCGTTGTTACTGAATTGCAATATTCTTTGAATTTTGTTAATGCATTATAGGCATTATTGTAAACATAATTTCCTTCACAGGCTAAAGAAGGCATAGTGATAATTCCCACGGTTAATATTCCCAATTCTTTTGCAATTTTTGCTAGTTCTGGAGCTCCACCTGAACCTGTTCCTTTTCCCAAACCAGCGATAATAAATAAAACATCAGTGTTTTTTAATTCTTCTTTAATTGCTGCACTATCGTGTTTAATTGCATTTTGGCCAATAATTGGATCTCCCCCTGAACCATAACCTAATAGATTTTCTTTGTCAAGCAAATAAATGTTTTCAACATTTGCCCCCAAAAGAAGTTTTAGTGAATTCTTATCAGTATTGAAAGCATATAAAGATGCTGATTTTTTTGCAATTGGATGTTTTTCGGCAATATTTTTAATGATGTTGCAACCAGCTCCACCAATTCCGATAACTTTAATGTTAAAAGTGTTTTTATTGTTTATTTCGTCATCAAGATTAAAATTACAAAATTTTTTATGTTGATTTGAAATCATATTTTCTTCCATATCTTTATTTATACTTTTATTTTGCATATTTTGTTCATTTATTGTACTATCATAAATGATAAAGTTTTTTTTATTATCGTTTTCCATTTATTTTTTCTCCATCCTAATCTTACTTTTCGCTAAAGTAAGTAAAAATGAAATCGTTTTTTGGAATATATTTTTCAATAGGAAGGGTATATTTTTCTTTACTTCTAATTATATTATTTATCGCGATTTTTTGACTTGTTGTTAGTTTTATTAATCAAGTAAAATCAAGGTTTTGCTGATGGGTAGAAAATTTATGTTTAGTTAAAAATTTAATTAGGTTACGATATTGATCAGCTTCAACGAAATATTTTGTTTCACATGAAGATAAATTTAATGTATCAAAACATTTATTTAGTTCTTTTGTGAAATGAACGTTAAATTCATTTAGCAACACACTCGCACGAATAAAATTTGGTGTTAATGTTGTTGGAGCAAAATTTGTTGCTATCTTTATATCTTCATTGATATTTTCAATAGTTTTATCAAGTAATGATAACATTGTTTTAGCATTATCAACTGATAGATGAAGCGATTTTGCGATCTTTGTGTGAAGATAATCAAAATTAAAAGGTATTGTTTTTATTCCAATAAGTTTAGTTTTTTCGTATTGGCCAAAAATAATTTGGTTTCCAATGATTTTAATAAATAATTCCCGTGTTTTATCTTGATCAAATAGCAAATTATAAATATTGCTAGCATATGTGACTTTAACATGACATTGCTTTATTGCGGCAATGTAATAATTGTATTTTTCGTACTTTGTAACAAAAACATCGCAGTCACAACTAATGTCATTATTATTGTTAATTAAATTTTTAATATTAATGGCATTAACATAACAATTTTCATTACTTAATTTATCAATAATTATTTTTTTTGCTTCTTCAAGACCACAACAATTATTAATTTTTATATTTGTAAGATTAATTTTTGAAATATTTGATTCGTCAAAAATGACTTTGATTTCTGTAATCATTTCATTTAAAAACATCGAAGCTTTTGTTAACAATTCTGACACTTGCTTAGCAAAATTTGCAAAAACAAATTGTTGGGTAAAATTAAAAAAAACGACTAATTTGCTCTCAATTATTTTGAAAACAATAAAAGTTAGACTATTCGAATTAATAAAAAGAATTTTATATTTATGATTTAGCATATTTTTTGTAATACTCGCAATTTTGCACTATGGGATCGATGATTTTTTTTGATTTCTTGTAATGTTGGTGTGATTGGTTTTTTTGTAATTAAACAAAAATTTGGTTCGATTTTTTTGTATAACGGAATGTTATGACTATAAAAATCATGGGTTGTTGATATATTTTTAAAAAAATGTTTAACGATACGATCTTCAAGTGAGTGAAAAGTTATGACAGCAAGAATTCCATATTTTTTCAATAGATTTGTCGCTTTTTCCAAACCTTGTTTTAGTGAATTCAATTCGTCATTGACAACAATTCTTAATGCTTGAAAGTATGTTTTTGCTGGGTGTTTACGATGGATTGGTTTTTTTATTTCGTTGCAAATAATTTTTTGCAATTGTAATGTGGTTGTAATTGGTTTTTGTTTGCGTAATTCTATAATTTTATCAACTATTTTTTGTGGACTTTTTATTTCTCCATATTTTTGAAAAATTTCAATTAATTGTTTTTTTGTGTATGTATTAACAATTGTTGCAGCAGTAAGTTTATTTTTTTGGTTCATTCGCATATCTAAAGGACCATCAATTTTATAACTAAAACCTCGTTTTTGACTTGTAAGTTGATAATTACTTACCCCTAGATCAAAGATAATTCCATCGACTTTTTCTTTTATTTCGCGATCGATAAAAATAAAATTTTCATTAAAAATTTTTACATTTTTATTGTCTTTAAATTTTTTTAGCAAAAAATTATAAGCATCGTTATCTTGCTCAAAACAAATTATTTTTCCATCTTTTAGTTTGTTAGCAATAGCTTGACTATGACCACCAAAACCCGCAGTGCAATCGACATAAACCCCATTAGCAACAATATTCAAATTGTGAATAACTTCATTTAAAAGAACGGGTGTGTGGTAATTATTTATCATTTTCATTATCAATTTTTTCAGCAACTTCTTCAAATTCTTTATTTGTTGCATGACAGAATTTTTCGTAGGCATCGATATTTCAAATCTCAATTTTATTCCCCACTCCAATAATCATGACATCTTTTTTAATTAATGCCATATCTTTTAGATTAGTTGGAAGTAAAATACGTTTTGCTTTATCAATTTCCACTTCATTACTATTTGCAAAAATTTGTCGTGATAAAATTCGACTATTTTTTTTGTTTTGTGAATACGAAAGAATTTGATTTACTCTTTTATCAAAATCGCAACTATTTCATACTTCCAAACAACCTTCAAAACCTTTTGTAATTACGGCTTTGTTTTTTGTGAATTTTATCGCAAATTTTGCTGGTAAAGTAAGACGATTTTTTATATCAATACTATGCTTAAAAGAGCCTAAAAAATATGTTTCCACTTTTTCCCACTTACTAACACATTATACATAAAAATGAAAAAATAAAATAATTTTCGCATAAAAATTATTTTCTTGTAAACAAAATTTACAACTTATTAATCGTTAGTATTAAAGTTTTCGATAACAAAATTGTATAAAACTAAGCAAAAAGGATTTACTGGATATTTTTTATATTCGATTGTTCCGGCAATATCGATATGAGTAAAGCATGAGCAATAACTAAATTCTTTTAGAAAAGCAGCAGCAAAAGAACTATCACTATGACTAATTTTTGAAATATTAGCACAATCAGCGAGATTTGAAGATTGTTTAACCATTGTTGTGTGGGCTGGTAGCAAAGGAATATTAGCACAATATGTTCCTGCACTTGCAAAGGCTAATTTGATTTTGTTTGCACATGATTCTTCGGTTGATCAATAAGGTGTGTTAATATCACCAAAATATCGAGCTGATAAACCAGTTAATGTTGAAATTGAGACTAATTTTGTCAATTGATAATTTTTTGAAAGATATGCAATAGCATCAGCTAAAATCAATCGTCCTTCAGCATCAGTGTTTAAAATTTCCACATTTTTTTTATTGTATGCTTGATAAATATCATGAACAATGTAACTATTTTGGTTAACTAAATTTTTCACTAGTGGAATTGCACCAATAACATTAACTTTTTTATTGTTTTTTGCTAAACTAAAAATTGTTCCAACAACAGCTGCTGCTCCAGTCATATCTTGATTCATACCAATTAAATAAGAACTAGGTTTTAAACAATATCCCCCCGCATCAAAAACAACACCCTTACCAACTAGACCAATATTTTCACTATTTTTTAGATTATTTTGATATTCTAAAAGAAGGAGTTTAGCTTCTTCATTACTTCCTTTATTTACCGCAAGGATCAAATTTAATCCTTTTTGTGTCATTTCATTTTTTCCTAATATTTTGATCTTCAAATTTTTATTAATTTTTTGTAATTTTTGGTTTGTTAATTGGACAAATTTTGCAATATCGACAACATTTGATGGAGCAATTTGCAGATATTTTGCAAATTTTGTTCCACAAGCTAGAACATAAGCCTCATCAACAAGGGGTTTATACATTGGTGAAAAAATAATATTGCTTTCGTAATCATTAGCATCGGTTTTGTACGAAAGAATTTTTTCATTAAAAAGAACAACTTTATTCAAAATAATGTTGCAAATATTCTTTGCATATTTTTTTGGACAATATTTCAAAAAAGTATTTAAATCAATCGTTAAATCTTTTTCCTTATAGGTGAAAAATAAGGTTGATATTTTTCATGTAAAAAGGCATAAATCAAAATTTTTTTCGCTTGGACAACACAAAAATTCAATTACATTTTTGTTTATTTTATAAGTAAATTGTTCATTATCATTATATTTCGTTTTAATAGTGAATTTATCGACAGCTTTAACTAGTAATTGACTATCATTATTTTTTTGATTAAATTTCATTTTTTATCCTTTTCGTTATTTTTTGGTATTTGCGATCGAGATATTTTCGTTTAGATTTTTGTCTAATTCTAAAAATTTTTTCTCGAATCTTTTTTTTATAGCCCGGTTTTATTCTTAGGCTTTTATTATTATAGATTTTTCTTATCTCTTTTTGTTGTTTATCGGTTAAAGGGATTTGATATTTGAAATTGTTTTCATCGTTCATTTTTTTAATTCCTTTTTGTTCTAATAATCAATAATTTCATTTAACATGCTTACTTAATTTATCAATTTTTTTTTGATTTTCTCGGCAGTAAATTGCAAAACTACGACCGAAATTTCTATTGCGAGCAGTTCTTCCGCAACGGTGCAAATACCATAAATTTTCTTGTGGTAAATCGTATGAGATAACATCACTTACATTTGGCAAATCTATTCCACGAGCCATTAAATCGGAACAAACAAGGTATTTGTATTCGTTATTTTTTAATTTATGAAAAATTTGTTTCCGAAAAGATTGGTTTAATTCATTATGTAAGATAGCAACATTTCTCCTTATTTTTACTAGTCATTGATAGATTTTCTCAACATCTTCTTTTTTGTTAGCAAAAATAATACAAAAATATGTCTCTAATAATGGAATAAATTCTTTTAATATTTGAAATTGATGTTGGTCGTTTTTTTTATAAACAACAATGTGCTTGATACGATCATTAGTAAAAAGTCTTTTCGCGGTGTGGATGAATTTTAAAGGGTGGGCAATTTTTTTATAAAAATTGATTTGGTCAACTGTGAGCGAAGCTGATAAAAAAATTTTTTTAATTTTTTTTTGCGATAATTGCATTTTTGCAAAAATATTATTAATATCTGTGATAAAAGTGCTATCAAACAACATATCCGCTTCATCAAAAACAATTATTTTTAAATACTTTCAATTTATTGTCGATGCTTTAAGTTCATTTTTGATTGTTGCAAGTGTTGAAATTAAAACATGATTAGGTTTATTAAAAATGTTTTGCTTTGTCAGTAATCCAATTTTGATGTTAGTATTGAATTGAGCAATTTTTTTGAAATTTTCATATGTCTGTCATGTCAACTCATGTGTTGGTAAAATAACAAGGCATTGAAGTTGTTGTAATTTATCATCGATATTATTTAAAACTGGTAATAAATATGATAATGTTTTTCCTGATCCTGTTGGGGAAAAAATAATCGCATTAAAAGGACGAAAATTCAATGTTTTAAATGCTGCCTCTTGGATCGGAGTAAGTTGTAAAAAATTATTTTTTTTTAATGCCGTTTTTAGTCAAAATTTAATTGGTAAATCATCATAAAACATAATTAAAAAATAAAATTAATAATTTTGTTTTTTACATAAATTGTTTTTTTAATTTGCTTGCCATTTAATGCTTGAATAATTTTTGGAATTGCTAAAACTTTTTTAACAATTTCTTGTTGTTGCATATCAATATCAATTAGAATTGTTGTCTTTAATTTTCCATTAATTTGAATTGGTAAATTTATTTGTTTTGCGACAAGAAAATCTTTTATAAATGTTGGTCATTTTTCTTCCTTTACGATCGATTTATCACCATTATTAATTAATTTTTGGTATAGGTATTCAGCAAGAAAAGGAGCAAAACACGATAAGATAACCAAAAAATTAATTTGATATTTTTTATAAGCAACTTTTTCTTTATAACAATTATTAAGATATACCATCATCTTACTAATGGCGATATTAAACTTATATGTTTCAATCGCATTAGTTACTTCATAAACAAATTTATGATAAGTTTGGATCATTTCGTAAGGTAAATCCTTTTCGTCTTTGACAATTTTTTGTGGTTTAGTCATAAAATAATTGTAAACACGATCTAATCATTTTCTTGCCCCAGTTAAACCCGTCTCGCTTCAAGGTAAAGTTGCCGTAATTGGACCCATAAACATTTCATAAATTCGTAAGGCATCGGCCCCATAATCATTAACAATTTCATTGGGATTAATTACATTTCCTTTTGATTTCGACATTTTTTCTCCATTGGGTCCTAAAATCATTCCTTGGTTAATAAGTTTAAAAAATGGTTCTTTTGTTGGTACGATTTTTAGATCGTAAAGAAATTTATGCCAAAAGCGAGAATATAAAAGGTGTAAGACAGCATGTTCTTGGCCACCAACATATAAATCAACGGGTAACCATTTTTTAAATCTTTGATAAGCTTTGGGACTATTTAAAGGCAAGTATGTGTTATCATCGTTTTTTAAGAGATAAGCTAGATAGTATCAACAACTTCCTGCTCATTGGGGCATAGTATTTGTTTCACGGTGATATTTTTTACCGTTTTTAGTAATATTTACTCATTGTTTTAAATTATCAAGTGGACTACAACCATTTTCGGCAGGATGAATATTTTTAATTAAAGGAATTGTTACGGGTAAATCCTTAACTAATTGTGGCTTATTTTTAATATCAAAAACTATTGGAAAAGGTTCACCCCAATACCTTTGTCGAGAAAAAATTCAATCTTTTAATTTGTAGTATTTGGTGTTTTTTCCAAATTTATTTTTTATTAATCAATTCGCTATTATTTTTTTTGCTTGTTGTGTATCTAGACCATTAGCAATTCCGCTATTTATATGAATTCCATCGGTTAAAATACATTGCTTATTTCCTTTAATGATGGGAACAATTTCCAATTTATGTTTTTGAGCAAATTCATAATCTCTTTTATCAGCACTACCCACACCCATGACAATTCCGGTTGCATAATCATTTAAAACATAATCTGCCAAATATATTGGAATTTTTTTCTTATTAATCGGATTAATTGCATAAAAACCGGTAAAAACCCCACTTTTATCCTTATTTTCTTGGCGTTGTAAAATTGTTTTATTTTTTGTTTTTTGACAATAATCATGAATGATATTCTTATTTTCAATTGTTATCAATTTTTTTACAATCTTATTTTCTGGGGCAATGGCAAGAAAACTAACTCCATATAAAGTGTCAATTCGGGTCGTAAAAACTTTTAAATTTAAATTATTTGTTGTTTTAAAATTTACAGTGAAACCAAGCGATTTTCCGATTCAAGTAGTTTGGATCATTTTTAGACTTGTTGGTCAATCAGTTAACACCAAATCATTAATTAAACGGTCAGCATACTTTGTAATTTTTAAAACTCATTGTTTCATTTTTTTCTTTACAACCGGATGCTCACCACGTTCGGAAACCATTAAACCATTTTTAATTAAAACTTCTTCATTAGCTAAGACCGTTTTTAATTTCGGACACCAATTAACATCAATATTTTTAATTTCTGCTAGACCTTTTTCAAAAAAACGACTAAAAATTCATTGTGTTCATTTGTAATAATTAGGATCAGTAGTGTTGACTTCTTTTTTATAATCGAAACTAAAACCTAATGATTGTAATTGCTTACGGAAAATATCAATATTTTTTTCGGTAAATGTTGCCGGATGGTTTCCTGTTTGTAGGGCATATTGTTCAGCAGGTAAACCAAAAGCATCCCAACCAATTGGATGTAAAACATTAAAACCTTTGAATCGTTTAAATCGTGCATATATGTCGGTTGCTGTATATCCTTTAGGATGACCAACATGTAAACCTTGACCAGAAGGATAAGGAAACATGTCTAGAATATATACTTTTGGTAAATCCAAATCAGGGTCAAAATGATAAACATCCTTTTTTAACCAAAAATTTTTAATAAGATTTTCGATTTTTTGGTGATTGTACATATAAAATAATTATAGAATGACATTAAAAACAAAGAAGCATAAAACGTTGTTAGATAAAACAATAATTAAAAAAATTATTGCCAAAATTGAAGAAATAAAAACTTTTATTAATGCTGATGGTGGTGATGTCAATTTTGTTGAATTTAAAAATAGTATTTTAAAGTTAGAGGTTGTTGGTAAATGTGTCCATTGTCCTTCTTTCACAATGACATACAACAATTGAATTAAAAAAATGCTTCTTGATGAATTTAGCCAAATTAAAGATATTGTTTTTGTTGTTAGTCAATAAGGAATTTTGTTTGTTTTGAAAAAAATTTTTTAATTTTTATTTGTGGAAAATTTCGTTTAATTTCTTGGACAAAATATTCAACAAAAAAATTTTCCAATTCATGTCCAACGTCAAGAAAATTTAATTTATTTTCGTTAATTTCCATCCAATTATGATATTTTAAATCACCAGTAACAAAAAGAAAATTTTTTTGTTTGATTTTATTAGATTTTTTTATTAAACATTGATAACCGGTACCAGCGCATAAAGCAAGATATTTAAAGGGTTTATTTTTATTTTTTACATTGGTAAAAATATAAGGACAGTAAAAATTTTTTTTAAATAAAGCAATAATTTCTCGTATTGTTTTTTTTTGGGTAAAACAACCAAAAGGAAAATAACTTTTGTTGTGTTTAACCCAACATATTTTTTGTAATTTTAGTTTATTTGCAATTAAAAAATTCATCCCTTTTTTGCTATTGTCAAAACAAGTGTGTAAAGAAATGTATGTTATTTTATTTAGCTTTAATTTATTTAAAATTGGTTGATTTATTTTATTCTTAAAAAGGGGATGATGACTAATAATTAAATTTGTCTTATTTTGACAAGCATAGTTAACAACTTTACTATTGACATCTAAACAAACAAGACAATTCACTAGAGTTTGGTTTAGTTTTGCTTTAACAATTATTCCACATCGATCTCATGTCTCTTGTTTAATTACTGGATATTTTTTTAGCAAAAAATTGGTCAAATCTTTTATTTTCATTGGTTTATTTCTTTTAACATTTTTTGATATTGTTTGTTATAAGACAAATTTTTATTATTGCTAATCATTTTTTCGCTGAAGGAAAGGTATTTTTTTCATGTTAACAAATCTAATTGTTTATTTTTTTGTCCGAAATATAAATATTTTTTCATGCTAGTAATTTTTGTTTTTTTTTCTTTGGCAACGATAATTTGGTAAAATTTTTTGTTAAAAATCGTTTGCTCTTTTTCAATTGAAAATTTATTTTCGTTTAATCATTTTCGAAGAATATATGCCTGCGAATTCGGACAAAAAATAAAAGTTATTTCTCTTTTTATTAAACGACATGTTTTTAAAATTTTAACAATTGTACTTCCTCCCAAACCGGCAACAACAATATAATTTGGTTTAATTTTTACTTTTTTTGTAATATTTTGCAAACCATTATTAATGACATTTGTTGTTTTGTCAATAAGATCATTTTTTAGTAAATTTTTTTTACCATTGTTTAAAGGATTTATTTTATTTTCAATATTAACAACATGGTTAGCAATTTTATTTTTCAATATTAAAATTGCTAAAAAAGCATGATCACTACCAATATCATAAACACAATGACAACGATGGATTAGATTAGTAATGGCTTTAATTCTTTTCATCCATTACATAACTTCGTAATTTTTCTGATTTTGAAGGATGCTTTAATTTTCGCAAAGCTTTTGCTTCAATTTGACGGATTTCTTCTCGCGGCATTTTTAATTTTTGGGCAACTTCATCTAAATTATGTGGGTATGTGTAAGGTAACATACCAAAACGCATTTTAACAATTGTTTGTTCATTGGCTGATAATGTTGATTTAAACATTTGGGCAACTTGTTCACGTAATAAATTTCCTTTGGTAAATTCGTCTGGTGTTGCAACATCGTCTTGTTTAACAAAATCAAGTATTTGACTTTCATCATCGTTACCAACAGTTTTGTCTAACGAAATTGGGTCAATATTTATTTTTTTAATTGTTACGACTTTGCGTGCTGTAAACCCCTTTGCTTGTCCACCTAATTCAGTGGTAATTTCATTAATTGTCGGTTGTCGTCCTAAACGTTGTGTTAATTCTTTTTCAGCTTTTACAACATGATTAATCACTTCAACCATATGTACAGGAATACGAATAGTTTTTGATTGTTCAGCAATTGCTCGTGTAATTGCTTGTCGAATTCATCATGTTGCATATGTCGAAAATTTATTTCCTAATCTTCAATTGTATTTTTCAATTGCTTTCATTAGTCCAGATATTCCCTCTTGAACTAAATCATCTAATTCTAAACCGTGGTTTAGAAATTTCTTTGCAATTGAAGTAACAAGACGTAAATTGGATGTAACTAATTGGTCTTTAGCTAATTGCCTTAGGCGCGGATTTTTATTTTCTAACATTTTCGCTAGATAAATTTCATTAGTGAAATTTAACATTTTTGACGATGAAAGTAAAGATAGATATGATTTTGTTCCATCGTTAACTTTGTCTTGAGCGGAAAAATTTGTCTCTTGGGCTTTATTTATTTTTTTTCTTTTTTGTTTAGAAATAATTTCTTTTGCTTCGTCAAATGTAAATTTTTTTTGCTTGTAATCCTTAATTTTGATTCCGTTTTTAAGGATATTATTAAGCATATCCATTATTTGCTTATCAGTTAAGATGTAACTACTAATTTCATTAAAAATGTTGGCAAGTGTCAAAATTTTGGTGTTACGTTTTTTTTCTTTTGCGGCTTTAATTATTTTTGCTTGAAGTGCAATTAATTCATCTTTTTTTAAAATTTTATATTTACTTTGTGCAGTCAAAACATAAGAAATTTTTTCATTTTTTAATTTTGGTGCAATAGCTTTAACATTAGGGGCAATTTTTTTTACCAATTGTCCTTTTGTTTTTTTACCTCTTTTACCTTTTTTTGCTCTTACAACTATTATTTTTTTCGATTTTTTTTTTGCTTTTCTTGCCATACTATTATTTTACTTGGTTATAGATGGTCTAAAAAACAAAAGTTACAATCGACAATTTACTTCTTTTATTTGGATGAATTAGAAATACATCCCAATTGTATTACGTAAAGGAAAAGGCGAATAACGGACATAAGCACTTTTTCTACGACGAGCATATGAACCATAATAATTATTTCGTCATTTTTTTGTTGGATTAATATGATTGTTTTTCATTGTGGCAAGATCAATAATATTATTGGATAAACCAACAAGTGTTGAAGTAAGAATACCAATTCCCATTGCAATCGTATAGAAAGATCCACCCGAAATTTGTTGCTTTTGTGCTAGTGATAATTTTTTCATTTTAATTTTCCTAATTATTAAATTGGAAAGAAATTTTTTAAAATTGCGAAATTAGAAAAAATATAATTCTTTCTATGATTAAAATAAATGTTCATAAATGTATTAGTTGTGGTTCTTGTTGCCAATCTTGTCCTTGTCAAGCGATTACAATGGTTGACAATAAACCAAAAGTTGATGAAAAAAAATGTATTAGTTGTGGTTCTTGTTGCCAATCTTGTCCGTTGAAATTAATTAAGTTGAAGGTTTAGTTTTTGCCGATTCAATGATTTTTTCTTTTATTGCTCGTGTGATACTTTTATAACCATTTGGTCATATTTTGCTGTGATAAAAAGTTTTTTTGAGAAATTGTTTCATAAAAAAACGTTGTGTTGTGTCATTATTTGGACATTTGTTTATAACAATTGGTAGTTTTTGTTTTTTACTAAAAGCAACAATTTCCCTTTCTTTCGTAAAAATAAAAGGTCGGATTAAATAAATTTTATTATGACTCAAGTATGTAATGGGTTTAAATGTTTCGATTTTACCTGCATTAAGAAAATTCATAAATAGTGTTTCGATTGCATCGTCAAGATGATGTCCCAAAGCGATTTTATTAAATTTTTGACTAAGGGCTTTTTTTACAAGTATTGCTTTTTTCATTCGTGAACAAAATGAGCATTTGATTTTATCGTGTTTTTTATGTTGATCTAAGATTTGACTAATTCGACTTTTTATAATTTCATAGTCTATTTTTTTCTGTTGTAAAAAATCTTTTAATTGCTGGTAATTTTCTTGTTTATTAAAATCTAAATCTACTA
The DNA here is from genome assembly GCA_947165235.1 of uncultured Mycoplasmataceae bacterium. GTDB lineage: Bacteria > Bacillota_I > Bacilli_A > Mycoplasmatales > Mycoplasmoidaceae > Hennigella. The sequence goes on from CAMUZN010000002.1 coordinate 53,482, forward strand.
AAAAAGCTTTGATGGTAATTTTGTAATTTATTTTTTTAGCAAATGCTTGTAAAGCAAGAAGGAGCGTTAAAGAATCTTTTCCCCCGGATAAACCAATGGCAATCCGATCGTTATTTTCCAACATTTTAGGGAAAATTTTGTTTATTTGCAGGATATCACCAAGAATTTTTCGCATTTTTAAAGATTATAATTTTTTCATGAAAAACATTATTTTGATTGATAAGCCAATTGGTTTGACAAGCAATGATGTTGTTTGTAAAATGAAAAAAACATGTGGTTATAAAAAAGTGGGTCATGCTGGAACATTAGACCCACAAGCTAGTGGTTTATTAGTTATTGGGATTAATAAGGGAACGAAATTATTGGCTAATTTTTTATTTGACGATAAACAATATGAAACAACATTTACTTTTGGAATAAAAACTAATACTGGTGATGGGCAAGGCAAGATCATCAAAAAAAGTCAACATCGTATTACATTAACAATGATAAAAAAGGCTTGTCAATTTTTTCTTAAAAATGAATATTATCAAATACCTCCTATTTTTTCGGCTAAAAAAATTAACGGTATCCGTGCTTATAAGCTTGCGCTTGCAAATAAAAAAGTAAGATTAAAACCCCAATTAGTAAAAATTAAAAAATTAAAAATTATTGCTTTCAACCCCCAATTAAAAACTTTAAAAATAATTATTGATGTAACAAAAGGGTTCTATGTTCGTAGTTTTTGTAATGATTTAGCTAAAAAATTAAAAACAGTTGCTTATGTTTCACAGTTAAGAAGAACAAAAAGTGGTAAATATCATCTTAAACATGCGGTATCGTTAGCAACATATCTTCACCAAAATAAATCCATTAAAAACATATAATTTATTTAATAAAATTAATGAAAAAAATAATTGAATTCAACAAAATTAATTTTGGATATGAAAAAAATTTGCCGATTTTAAAAGATGTTTCTTTTACGATCAATGATGGAGAATATATTTGTATTGTTGGTCATAATGGTTGCGGTAAAAGTACGATTTCAAAAATATTGATTGGACTATTAAAACCGTGATCAGGTGAGATTAAACTATCCGATCAGATAATTAATCAAAGTAATTATCATTTATTGCGTGAAAATATTGGTGTTATTTTTCAAAATCCGGAAAACCAATTTGTTGGTTTAACAGTGGAAGATGATATTGCTTTTGGTCTTGAAAATAAGCAAATTGATCCTTTAGAAATGAAGAAAATCATTGCTGATGTTAGCAAATTACTAAAAATCGATAAATTATTAAAATTGGGACCACAAAATTTGTCGGGTGGTGAAAAACAAAAAGTTGCCATTGCTTCTATTTTAGCGATGGGACCTAAAATTATTGTTTTTGACGAGGCAACAGCAATGCTTGATCCCAAATCAAAGAATGAAATTAAAAATTTGATGTTGGAATTAAAACAAAAATATCATAAAACAATTATCTCTATTACCCATGATATGGATGAAGCTAGCAAAGCAGATAAAATTTTGCTAATGAATAAAGGACAAGTGCAAGATTTTGCTTCACCATTAGATATTTTTAAAAATGTTGGCAAAGTGAAAGATGCGGCCTTGGATCAACCTTTCATTTTAAAACTATCCATGGAATTAAATAGAATTAATCCTCATGTTGTTCCAACACTAAATTCTAAGCAATTAATTAAAAATATTATTGATCTTAAAAAACAATAGTAGTAACATAAATTATGAATAAAAATATCTCTCCACAAATTAAAACTAATAATTTATCTATCATTTTTAGTAAAAATAAACCAAATCAATTTACTTTGTTATCAAAATTAAATTTGAATTTTTTTTCGAATAAAATTTATTTTATTGTCGGTAATTCTGGTGTCGGTAAAACAACATTAATTAACCATTTTAACGGGTTACTTAAATCAAATGATGGCGATATTTTTGTTGAAGATATTGCTATTCTTGGTAAAAATCGAAAAATTAAGAATGTAAAAAAATTACGAAAGATAATTTCTATTGTTTTTCAATTTCCGGAATACCAATTATTTAAAAGCACAGTTGAAGAGGATATTATGTTTGGACCACTAAATTTTGGGTTAAAAAAAAATGAAGCGAAAAAGTTGGCTAAGTTTTATTTGAATATGGTAGGTTTAGACGATAATTTTTTACAAGCTTGCCCCTTTAATTTATCAGGCGGGCAAAAACGTCGTGTTGCAATTGCTGGTATCTTAGCAATTGAACCAAAAATTATCGTTTTTGATGAACCAACGGCGGGTTTAGATCCAAAAGGTGAAATGAAAATTATTGAAATTATTGAGAAATTAAAAGCTGATGGTAAGACAATTATTGTCATTTCCCATACTATGGATCTTGCATTAAAAGTTGCTGATGAAATTTTAATGATTGACAAAAAAACAGTGACATTTAGTGGTAAACCATATGCTTTATTTACAAACAATCAAATCCTTACCACAACAAACATTGTTAAACCAAAAATTATTCAAATTATTGATTGTCTTGTTCAACATGATAAAAGTTTTGCTTCTTTATACTCTTTGCAACCCAAAACAATTGAACAATTAGCTAAAGGAATAAATGATGTTTTAATAAAGAAGGAGTAATAAAATGTTTGCGACCTATTCGAAAATTTTTAACAATAACTACCAACAAGAAGGTTTTTTAAATAAAATAAATCCAACAATAAAATTGATTGGAATAATCTTTCTATTAGTTTTAACTTTTTTACCTTCAATGTTTTTGTGCAAAGTTATTTTAATTTTATTTTCCATTATTCTATGGAAAATATCGAGAAATTCATTGCATAATTACTGTTCAATTTTAAAATCATGTTTTATCATGTTTACAATTATGCTTTTAGTCAATTGAATTACATTCAAGGCTCCTTCATGTCAATTTAATTTCGCTAATACAAAAAAAATTATTGGTGGAAGTTGGGAAGATTTATTTAATTGGGGATGAATCAAAAAAAGTGATGAAGGAATATATTGATGACATAGTGAAATATGGGGTGGTAATATTTTTGGCAATCTCGTTAAAAAAAATGATCCTAATGGTAATTTTTTGACCGTTGGTAGTTTTAATAATCAAACATTTTATTTACAGTATTCATCTTCTTGATACGCCTTAAGCAGTCAGACAATTTTTATTGTTTTAAAAATTATTATCAAAATTTATTTGACAATTATTTTTACAACAATTTTAACTTCCACTTCCACTCCTATTCAATTAACTTTTGCGATTGAAAATGTGCTTAAACCTTTAAAATATTTAAAAATTCCTGTTAACGAAATTGCGATGATAATTTCTATTGCCATTCGATTTATTCCTAATCTAGTTGATGAGGCTAACAAAATTAAGAAATCTCAAACCACACGAGGTGTTAATTTTAATGGTAATATTTTTACAAAGTCTAAAGCAATAATTGCTCTATCAATTCCAATGTTTTCGATTGCCTTTCGTAAAGCAAACGATTTAGCCAATGCGATGGAGGCAAGAAATTATCAACCAAAGCAAAATCGCACACGATATCGTTCTTTTCCGGTTAGAAGAAACGATTTATTATTTTTATTTTTAATTTTATTGTTATTCGCTCTAATGCTTTATTTTTACATTGCAAAAATAGTTTTTGCTCCTTTGTTTTTGCTTGATTGTTACTTCTTTTAATGGTTTGCAAGAAAAGATATAAAGCAATTATTGGCTACAATGGTAATCGTTATCACGGTTGAGCAAAACAACCAAAACTTCTAACGATTCAACAAACAGTCGAAGATGCTTTTTACAATGTTTTTAAGCAAAAAATTAAAATTTTTTGTGCGGGACGAACTGATAAAAAAGTCAATGCTCTAGGACAAGTCTTTCATTTTGACTGGTCAATGAAAACTAAAATTAAATCCAGTGCAATAATTAAAGCTATTAACCATGCTTTACCACCTGATATTCGTTTGCTCAAAATTCATGTTGTTAACAACAACTTTCATGCTCGATTTGATGCTAAATGACGGATTTATCAATATTTTATCAATACCGATCCGCATTATGATCCAACATCCTTTTCCACAATATATCAATACAATAAACCCTTAGATCTTAAAAAAATAAATCAAATAAAAAAAATGTTCATTGGTCGGAAAAATTTTTTAAGTTTTTCGATTGATCGCCGGAAAGAGAAAAAAGATTTAATTAAAACAATTAAAACAATTAAAATCACACGGAATAAAGCGATTGTTAAGATTGAAATTAAAGGCAATCATTTTTTATGGTCAATGGTTCGAATGATCGTTGGTTGTTTTATTGCTTTTAATGAAAATAAAATGACAATAAAAGAAATTTGCGATTGTTTTAAACACCCGCAAAAAGGAAAGAGTCATTTTCGTGCTCCCGCAAACGGATTAACACTTTTTAAAGTTATTTATTAGTGATTTCATTTGTAATTGGTTTAAAATCTAATTTAGCAAATTCTTCCAATTGCCCGTGTTGGAATAGGTATTTTCCTAAACGAATAATTTCGCTTTTTTTGCTTGATCCTAAAGGAATTTTCATTGTTATTTTTTCTTCCATTTTTTTTATTTCTAATAAAAATATGGCTCGCGCAAAGATACTAGCACATGCAACAGCTAAAAAATCTTTCTCTGCTTTTGTTTGGAAAAAATCAACTTTTGCATAATTTTTTGGATTGATGATTTTCAAATATCGATCGTAAATTTGTGCAGATGTAAATTCATCCATAATTATTTTTGCTGACGAGTTATTAATATTTTTCTTTAATGAAACTAATGTTTTATTATGTAAAAGAGTCAAGATAATTTTATTATTTTTATATTTATGATGAAGACGATTATATGTTTTATTGTCACAAACTGATACACAATGTTTTATTTTTGGTGATAAAACTTCAAATAATTTTAAAATTTTATTATCAGAAATTAATTTTGAGTCAGTTACACCAAATTTTTCAAGCATTATTGAATCTTTTTGTTCGAGATAACATGCACAAGTTACAATTGGTCCGTAATAATCGCCAACACCAACTTCGTCACAGCCAATATATGGTTCGTTATAGTTAATGAATTTTGCATTAGATTTTTTTATTGTTTTGTTTAAATAGGAATTAAAAAAAATACTTTTAAATTTTTCAATAGCATTTTGATTTCCCTGTAGTAATAAAGTATTATTTGTAAAGAGTGAAATAGTTAAATCTTTTTGCTTATGAAAAAACTTCAAATATTTATTTCTTATACTTTGTCCGATATTTTTTTTAAAAAAAGTAATGATTTTTTTTTGTTCACAAGATGAAATTTTTTTTGACCATGTTGACATAATATCATTTTGTGTTTTTTAAATGGGGCGTCTAGCGGGATTTGAACCCACAATTCCTGAGTCACAGTCAGGCATGATAACCAAGTTTCACCATAAACGCCATAAATATTGGTGCGATTACTTACGATATATTATAATAAATAATGGTATTTATTATTTGCTTGATTAGCGAAAAAATATCTATATTTTAATATTTAAAACATGGCAATATTAAGTGCAAGGAAAAAAGAAATTATCGTTAATTTTGGTGGCAATCCTAAAAATACGGGTCGAACTGATGTTCAAATTGCGATTTTAACTGAAAAAATTAATGAATTAACATTGCATGTAAAGGCAAATAAAAAAGATTATGCTTCTAAACGTTCACTTTATCGTTTAGTTGCCCAAAGACGACATTTATTGAAGTATTTAAAGATGAACGATAATGACAAATACACGGAATTAATAAAAAAATTGAAGTTACGTGGTTAGTTATTTTTCCGTGTTTTAATTGCATAAAGCAAGATTGCCGTTGCATTAGCAACATTTAATGATTGTGTTTTTCCGGTTGTTTCAATTCAAATTTTAAAGTCACTATTTTTTTCTAATAATCGACTTACACCTTTTTCTTCGTTGCCAATAATAATAGCAATTTTTTTATCAAATTTTACTTGGTGGCATTTGCAAGCATTTTTATCTAAACAACTGCAATATATCCAAAAATCATTCTTTTTAAGTTTATCAATAACAACATTTAAATTTACAACTTTAATTAGGTTAACATTACCAATTGCTCCACTACTTGTTTTATTCACAACGGGAGTAATTGGACATTGTTGATCTTTTTTATAGATAATGGCATCGACACCAAAACATTCACATGTCCGAATAATTGCACCAAAATTTCTTGGATCATAAATACGATCCAAGATTACAATAATTCCACTATTTTTTTTTGTTATTTTGTTAAGTGTTTCATCTAAATTATTGGTTACACTTGGATTATTTATATAACCAATTGCAAATTGATGATGGGGATGATTATTTGTTATTTTATCATAGTATTTTTTATCATTAACAATTTTGACATTTGGTAGAAATAGTTTTATTTTTTGTAAGAAAAAATTGTCCTTGTCAGAAATAGTGGCTTGGATTAATGTTTTGTTTACGATAGCATTTAAAATCGCTTTTTTACCAATAATTAATTGTTTCATAAATTAAAGAAGATTTTTTTGTATTAGTTTTTTTCGCAATTTATCGGCTTGCATAAAATTTTTTGTTGCAATAGATTTTTTTCATTGTCGAATTAGATTAATATTATTTTGATGATCATAGTTTTTCATTGTTATCCCTAAGATGTCTAGTTCATTTACCATTCTTCAATAAATTTTTAATGTTTCAGTATATTTTTTTTGGCGGAAAAATATATTAATTTTTTTTAAGTCATCAAAAATTGTCATAACAGCATTAGGCAAATTTAAATCATCTTCTAGTGCTTGACAAAATTTGTGACAAAGCACACTTTTTTTAAAATTTTTGAACTTATTATTAGCGAGCAAAATCGTTTTAATCATTGCTAAATTTTTCGTGATTTTATCTATTTCTTTAACATTATCAACCAAATTATTTAGCGAATAATTAATTGGATTCTCATATTTTGTTTTATAGAAGAATCAGCGTACTCCATTGGCATTTTGTTTCGTTACAACATCTTTAACTAAAATGTAGTTATTTGCTGATTTAGCCATTTTTTTTCCATCAATATTAACATGACCAACATGCATTCAAATATGGGCCAAATTTTTTTTAAATAACCCTTGATTTTGGGCATTTTCATTTTCATGATGGGGAAATTTTAAATCTACACCCCCTCCATGAATTGTTACTTGTTTTCCGATCAATTTACTGATTAAAACACAACATTCAGTGTGTCAACCTGGTCTTCCTTTTTTATGACTAAATGGGTTTTTTCAATTCAAACCAATATTTGTTTTTTTTCATAAAACAAAATCTAAAGGAAATTTTTTTTCCAATTTGTTTGTTATTCGGACACCATTAAGCAATTGTTTGATATTTTTATGTGAAATAGTGCCATAATTTTTTATTTTGCGAATGTTAAAATAGACATTTCCATCGACATTATAAGCAACACCAGTAACGATTAATTTTTGGATATATTTAATTATGTCATCAATATGATCAGATACTTTGGGAGTAATCATTTTTTTAATATTTAAAATTTTAAATATTTCCAAATATGCATGAATATATTTTTGGGTAATTTTTTTTTCGGTTGTTTTATTTTTTTGGGCTGCAATAATTATTTTGTCATCAATGTCGGTCAAATTATGAACATATAATACTTGTTTTTTTTGTTTTAAAAGGTAGCGATATAAAACATCAAAAGTAATAAGAGGACGAAGATTACCAATATGAATATGATTGTAAACGGTTGGTCCGCAGTTATAAATTG
>CAMUZN010000003.1 GCA_947165235.1 uncultured Mycoplasmataceae bacterium
ATGGAGCAAAAGTTATTTGTGAAGTAGTCAAACACGGAAAACAAAAAAAGATTGATGTAATCAAACATCTACCACAAAAACACCATAATCGTAAGTATGGACATCGTCAAACTTACACAAAATTGCTTGTAAAAGAAATTGTTGTGCAATAATGATTACTGTTCACTATTCTAATGGTTCAATAGTTGTTATTGGCCATGCTAATTTTGCTAATAAAAATGATATTGTTTGTGCTGCCGTGTCAGGAATTGTTTATGGGGCAATAAGCTGATTTAATAAAAAGGAAGCAAGGATAATAGTCAATAAAAAGAAGAGTAAAATTTCAATCAAATTATTTAAATTTAGTCATGATAAAATTGATCAGCGAATATTTTTATTGGTTAAACAATTAAAGACAATTCAGCAAAAATATCGAAAAAATATTTCGATTCAAAAAGACAAAATTAATTGTTAATATAACGAATTTCAATTTTATGATCACAAAAAACAACACCTTTGTATTTTAGTGTAAATACAAGGTAAAATGGATATTGCTTTTCATTTGTATGATTTTTGTTAATATTTGATATTGATGGGATTGACACATTATAGTAACGACAAAAATTATCATTTATTTTTTCATAAGAAGTATCACCCTTCTTAAATCTATTTTCTATCGACATAAATTTTGGTTTATTACCATTTGCTCATATATTAATTTCGTTGTTATTTTTGTCAATTACCTTTACGATAATTTCGAGTGGATCAGAAAAATGATTATTAAATTCATTAATAAATTTAAAGAACGAATAAAAATGCAAGTGATAACTACACTCTTTATCTTTATATTTTTGGTACAATAATATATCATCGGTATTATTATTTTCCCCAACAACATCAATTGTGTTATATTTGTATCATAACAAACACCTTTCCCTAGTATTTTTTAGATTCTTTCAATAATGATCTTTTTCTTTAAAGCAATAGTACTTACTTAAATTATCGTAATATTGTCTCTTTTTAATTGGGAAATTATCAAAAGGACTTGACTTAAGTTGCCATTTTAAATTTTGTGCTTTCTTTATTATTTTCTTATCTAAACCATTAATTTTACCACTACTTAGTTCCGTAATCGTACAATTTAGTAGAGTAGTTAAACATTCAATAATATGCTTGTTTTTATCACTCTCTTTCCATTCTTGATCATCAAATTGTTTGATAAAACTTTCTCAGTTTACATAATTTTCATCTCGTAGCTGTAATTGTGATAAATGTAAAGCAATTAATTCTTTTTTATCTTCTTCACATTGATAATCAATATTTTCTAAATCTTTTATTTTTTTTGTTAAACTTTCTAGATTGTTTTGATATACTCTGATAAATTCTTGTGCATTATCAATTGTTTCTTTACCTAAACTATTAATTTTGTTAGCATTTACATCCTCAATTGAGCAATTTAATTGTGCAGATAATTTTTTGATTATTGGTATATTTTTTTTATGTCAATCTATATTATCTTCTAGTTTCTTTATTTGTTTTTTTAGCTTTTTTATTGGTTCTAGATATTCGTTAATTAATCGTTTTGCTTCATTAATTATTTTTGTGCCTAAGTCATTGATTTTGTTGGCATTTAATTCATCAACTGAGCAATTTAATAATCTAATTAAACTGTTAATCGTTGGTTGTCTTTTTCCGTTTTCTTTCCATTCTTTATTATCAAATTGTGTAATAAAATTTTCTCAATCTATGTATTTTTTATCTGCTAATCGTGCTATATAGCAAGAAATTAATTCGTTTTTAACTTTGTCATAATCTTTATCACCTTTGTTTAATGTTGGTAGTTTACCTTCTCGTTCATTTATTTGACTTTTTAATTCTTTTATTGGTTTTTGATATTCGTTAATTAATCGTTTTGCTTCATTAATTGTTTCTTCATTCAACTCATCAATTTTTTCAGGACTTAATTTTCAATCTTGACAATTTAGTAAATTAGCTAAATTTTGAATAGCTAGTTGATTCTCCTCTTTTTTTATTCAATTTAAATCATTAAATTGTTCAACAAAATCATCCCAATTTACATAATTTTCATGTGCTAATCATGCCAGATAACAAGAAATTAATTCTTTTGTATCTTTTTCATTTTCTTTCCATTTTTGGTCATTGAATTGTTTGATAAAATTATCTCAATCTTTATAATTTTTACCTGCCAATTTAGCTAAATAACAAGAAATCAACTCTTTTTTGTTTTTGTCGTATTGTTCAATACTGCATTTTAGATATTCTATTTGTTTTTCTAACTTTAAATTTTCTTTATCCCTATCGATTAAATTTCGGACATTTTTTTTAATACAAAAGACACTAAAAAAATTCATCCCATTTGGTCAGTCTTCCTCATTTTCACTTACTAATCAATTTTTATTTATATATTCACCCAACGATTCATTGCCAACTTTATCCACAAACAATGTATTGTTAAAGATATTTTTTAACTCTATATTGTAAAAATCTTTATCACCAAAAAATTTGTATTCTTCCTTATTAACCAATTTAATAACGATGGTTGTCGGTTTATTAACTTCAAATGTGTCAAATGTGACTAAAAAACCACCAAATCCATTACTATTCAAATTGGTTGGGATTTTGTTAGAAAAATTTATTTTAATTTTTTGGATTTTTTTAACATCTTCATTTTTTTTAATTTTAGTTTCAACACCATTTTCTATTGTTCAAAAAGATATGCAATCATCGATTTCGTTAGTTAACAGTTTTAGCATTGTTTTACCGTTATCAGTTATTAATTGCTTGTCAAAGGATTGGACTCTAATCATTTTATTAATATCGCCAATTGTATTTATTTTTTCTAGCATTTGTTCATTAACAATAAAAGTGATTTCCTTCCTAACATTTCGACAATCTCCGTTTAAATAATAAACTTCCATTTGTCCTAAAGATGGAGTAATATCTACCATTTTTGAGTTGTATTTTTCATTATTTGTTTTTTTATAAAATGACAAATTTTCAGATGCTTGGTCTAAAGCATTTAAAAAATTATCATTTAACCCGTTTGTATTTAGTAGATTTTTTGCATGAACTAAAGAAGTAATATTATGCTCATCTTCTGTTCCATCATAATTAATTAATTTTGGTGAGAAGTCAAAATAATGATGAATAATTTTATTATCATCACTTTTAGTTTTTTTACTACAACTTGTTAAAACCAGTGGTAAACTAGTGGTAAACAATAAACTATTTACAATTATTTTTTTAAAATATCTATGCCTCATACAATTATTTCAAAGTTTATTTCAATTATAAATCGTTCACTGCTTTATGAATATGATTAAGTAATAGTGTAATAATAGAATAAATAGATAACTAATAATTAATGAAAATTGAATATAGTGACGAAAAAACTAAATATTAAAGAATTGATATTACAGAAATAAATAATTTAAACTGTTAACAAATAATTTGTAAATATTCTATGCAATAAAACCCAATAAAAAACTTTACAAAAAGTTTGCCCAACTAAAATTAAAACTAGATAAGCACATTCTTCCCCAAAAATATAATTGTTCATCTAGACAATCAAATGAAATTTTTGTTTTAAACCTACTCTTAACAATATAATGTTATTGTGTAATATGAAATTCATTTTAGATTTACAATTTTTTGCAAGCAAAAAAGGTGTTGGTTCAACAAAAAATGGACGTGATTCTAATCCTAAATATTTAGGTGCCAAAAAAGCTGATGGTCAATTTGTTAAAGTTGGTCAAATAATTTATCGTCAAAGAGGAACGAGAATTTATCCTGGAAAGAATGTTGGAATGGGTAGGGATAATACATTATTTGCTTTAAGTGATGGTATTGTTAAATACAAGCACTTTAAAAACGATAAAACAAAAGCAATTGTAATAAGTAAATAGATTATTGCTTGTTAATATTATTTTTTTGCTCAAGATATTTTTTTAATTTTTCTTGCTCAAGTTTGATTTTCTCTTTTGGGGCTTTTAAAAGGAAATTTTTATTATTTAACAATGTCATACATCGATTTATTTCATTATCCAAAAAATTTAAATATTTTTGAATTTGCTGTTTCGTTTTATGTTGCTCAATTTTTTCAAGAATAATTAAATCACTACCAACTTTAATAATCGTTTTATCTTCACTTGGTTTTTTAATAAAATTGCATAGAAAAAAATTATGATTTTTTAATAAAGCATTCATTTTATTTTTATTAAATTTGGTTGATGTTAGATAATCAAAATTAATGATTTTGTCTTTTTTTATCGAATTTTTTAAACGATAGTCCTTCAATTTAATGAAGATATCGGCATATTTATTGATTAAATTCTTTGGGTATTTTAAATTCAATTGTAAAATTTTCATTCGATCGTTTCAAATGATTTTTTGATTAATATCGTAATACAAATAATCACTAATCATTGGAGCAATCGGATAAAAGATCTTTAAATATTCATTAAATATAAGTAGTGAATTCAATCTTTGTTGCTTTGCATACTTTGGATCATTTAAGTAAAATTTAATCATTTCAAGATATTTATTACAATAAATATTTCAAAAGCTATTTATGATGATCTTATTAGCCACGGTAAATTCATATTTATCAAAAAAAACAATTACTTTTTTTTGGAGGTTTTTTACTTCATTTAGCATTCAACGATCTATTTCGGATGTTTTTTCCACATCAAAATTTTCAATTTTTATTGTCTGATCTTTAATTAACTGATAGCTATTCCAAATTTTATTTAAAACATTGCTATAGTACTTAATTTTTTGTTGAGAAAAATTTAAATCTTCACCTAAAGTTGCCGAAGAAGTTAAAAATAATTTTAAACAATCCGATCCATATTGATTAACAATATCAATTGGATCAATACCATTGCCAAGTGATTTTGACATTTTCCTTCCTTTTTCATCACGGATCAACCCATGAATTAAGCAATGATTAAAAGGTTTTGTTTTTTTATAGTACATCGACATAATAATCATTCGAGCGATCCAAAAAAACAAAATATCGTAACCGGTAACTAAACAATTAGTAGGATAAAAATTCTTATATATTTTTTCATCACGTCAAAATGTACAGACCATTGGTCATAAACTTGATGAAAATCATGTATCTAACACATCCTCATCTTGTTTTCAAACATTAATATTTTGTGGGGGGGTGATGTCGACATATTTTTGATTATTTTTACGATGATACCAAACAGGAATTTGGTGGCCCCATCATAATTGCCGTGAGATACATCAATCATCAATATTATTTAATCATGTTAGCAACACATCATTAAATCGTTTCGGATAAAAGATAATTTTTTTCTTTGTTTTTTGTTGAGCAATAATCTTTTTCACCAATGGTTTCATTTTTACAAACCATTGCTTTGATAGCATTGGTTCAATAATTGTATTGCTTCGTTGTGAAAAACCAATATTTGTTGTAATTGATTGAATTTTTACTAACAAATTATTCTTTTTTAATAATTCGATGATAGTTTTACGAGCTTGTTCAATTGGGATATTATTGTAATTTTTACCATTGAAATCAACTGTTTTTTCATTTAATGTTCCATTGAAATTAAAAATTGAAAGTACCGGTAATTTGTATTTTTTCCCAATCATGTAATCATTAAAATCATGACCGGGTGTGCATTTCATGACTCCGGTTCCAAAATTTTCATCAACATATTTATCACCAATAATTGGAATAATTTTTTTATTAATTGGATTAATAGCGGTTTTACCAATGTATTTAGCATTTTTTTTATCATTAGGATTAATAACAAGACACACATCACCAAATAGTGTTTCGGGACGAGTGGTTGCAACAATAAGATACTTTTTTGTACCAGTTAAATAGTATTTCAAATAATACATTTTCGTTGTGACTTTTTGGTAATTAATCTCAATGTCGGAAATAGCGGTTTGCAATTTCATGTCTCAATTGACTAGCTTTAAATCTTGATAAATTAATCCTTGTTTATAGAGTTTGTAAAAAATGGTATTTACTGCTTTATTAACATGTTGATCCATTGTATAACATTGTGACTTCAAACTTAAAGCTAAATTCATTTTTTGCCATTGTTTCTCAATAAATTTTTTTTGTGTCTCCGCTCAAGTTTCTAATTTTTGTAAAAAAATTTTTTTGGAAAAATCAAATTTTGTTTTATTGGTTTCTTGCTTTAAAATTTTTTCAAATTTCGTTTGGGTAGCAATTGAAGCATGATCAAAACCCGCAATTCATAAAGTATTAAAACCTTGAAGATGCTTATAACGAATGATGGCATCTTGTAACGAAATATCTCAAGCATGACCTAGATGCAAATGACCTGTAATATTTGGGGGGGGCAAAATAATCGAAAACTTTTTACCCTTATTTTGCGAGTCATATTCATAGATCTGTTGTCCTTTTAAGATACTTTCAACTTTTTTTTCAATATGTTTATGATCAAAATTCATTGGGACAATAATTAAAAACTAGAAAATAACAACTAATCTTGATTTTTTTTAAACGAATTAAAAATTTGATTAACTTGACTTTCTGACGGTTTCCTACCCATTTTTTGGTACATTTGACGAATTTGATCTTTAGTAATTGGTGGATTATTTTTTAATTGTTTCTTAAAATTTTTTTTTGCTAGAACTAAACCGGAAAAAATTCCTCCAATAAAAGTAAAAATTCCAATTAAAAAACAAAGAAGAATTGTATTCATAAGACTTTATTTCATTATATTATGAATGATGATAATTTTTGTCCTTAATATATAATTTAAATTAAGTATGAAACAAGGAATCCATCCTCAAACAAAATTGGTTACTTTTAAGTGTGCTACTTGTGGTACAGAATATAAGATTTTATCTACTTCTAAACAAGATAATGTTTCCATTGATGTTTGTGCCAATTGTCATCCTGTTTTTCTTGGTCAAGCAAATGAAACCGTTGTTAAAGGTCGTGCAGAAAAATTAGCAAGCAAGTTTGAAACTAAAAATTTTAAACCTAAACAAAAAAAAGGAAAAATATCTAATAAAAAAACAATTTCTAATTTTGCGGAAATCAAATCTAATTAAGTCTTTATCTTTTATTTTATTTAAATGGAATACGATAAGAATTTATATTTTTCGCTAAAAAAAATTGCTGACCAATGTCAACAAATGCAAGAAAAAATTGAAAAAAATAATAGTTTATCGTTTAATGAAATTAAAGAAATTAATATCCAATTAAAGCACCATCAACAAGTTTGTGCAAAATTTAAAGAATACGACCACTTAATTAATAATGCCAAAGAAATTGAACAAATTTTAACTAATCAAAAAATAAACGATGAAGAATTTATTACAATCGCAAAAAATGATCTCGAATCAATTAAAAAAACGATTCCCCATTTTGAATTGCAATTAAAAAAAATGTTACTCCCTGTTGATCCGAATAATGATAAAAATGTCATTATGGAAATGCGTGCTGCTGCTGGTGGAGAAGAATCAGCAATTTTTGTTGCTGATCTATTTGACACTTATAAAAAATATTTTGATTTACAGGGATGGAAAGTAACAATTACTGATATTTCACCCCAACCGCATGGTTATAGTTATTTGTCGTTTATTGTAAAAGGAAAAAATGTTTATCAAAAAATGAAATTTGAATCGGGAGTTCACCGTGTTCAACGTGTACCTCTAACAGAAAGCAAGGGACGAATTCATACCTCAACCATCACTGTTGCTGTTTTGCCTCAAATCGATAAAATTGATTTTAAAATTAATCCTAGTGATTTAAGAATTGATGTATATCGTGCTTCTGGAGCTGGTGGTCAACATGTTAATCGTACAGAATCAGCAGTGCGGATTACCCACATACCAACTGGTGTTGTTGCTTCGTGCCAAGAAGGAAAAAGTCAAATCCAAAACCGTGAAACAGCAATGAACATGTTGAAAGCAAAAATATGACAACAATTAAGGCAACAACAAAAAGACAAACTCGATTTACAACGCAAAAATCAAGTTGGTACTGGTGAACGAAGTGAAAAAATTAGGACTTACAATTATCCACAAAATCGGATTACTGATCACCGAATTGGTTTAACATTAAATAAATTAGATATCATGATGACCTCTGGTGATTTAAATGAGATGATTGATCAATTGATTGCAGATGAGCAAGCAAAATTATTGGCAAATTTAAAGATATAATGGTTTTTTCAACTTTACTTGCTGAATTTACTAAAAAATATGGGCAGGGGCATTTAATTGTTTTTTTTGAAATCGTCTTTTTTTTATCAAAGATAGTAAAAACAAAAAATTCTTTTCATGATCATAGAAAAATAAAAATTGATTTCTCTCTCAAGAAATTTAAAAAAATGTGTATGCAATATTTTTTACATGAAAAACCTTTAGCACATATTACAAAACATACAAAATTTTGCAATTTAGATTTTTTAATTAAAAAAAAAGTTTTAGTTCCACGAGAAAATACAGAAAATATGACATATGATTTTATTCGTAATTTTCGCAAAATGAAAAATCGTAATGTTGTTGATTTATGTTGTGGGTGTGGCGCAATAGGATTGACAGTTAGAAAATATTTGCCCACTTTTCAAGTTAGTTGCATTGACAAATACCTACAACCGATTATTAATACAAAATTAAATGCAAAAAAATTAGGAGTAGAAGCAAATATTATAAAAATAAATGTCTTTAAATACTTAACAAAACAAAAAAAATTAGATTTAATTATTTCTAATCCACCATATATTAATAAAAAGACTTTTAAAAACAAAAAAATGCTGCACTGGGAAAGTAAAAAAGCACTATTTGCTAAAAATAATGGATATGCTTTTTATGATTATTTTTTTGCATGATTAAAAAATAATCGTTTTAATCAATGTTGACTTGAATATGGGTTTGAACAAAAACAAATATTAAAAGCAAAATTAGAAAAGATAGCAAATTTAAGATATTGCTTTAAAAAAAATTACTATGTAATCATCACATCTAAGTAACTATCGACATATATAATTTTTAATGAAAAATTGGTTTTTGTTTCTAATCATTTATTAATTGCGATTTGCAAATAGGACATGTATTTTTTTTACAAAAAAATCAATATAAAATTCCAATAATTGGTATGGTAATTAATAAAATAATAAATCCAATTATTTGGTTTTGGCTCATTACGCCATTAACA
>CAMUZN010000004.1 GCA_947165235.1 uncultured Mycoplasmataceae bacterium
CGAAGATTACCAATATGAATATGATTGTAAACGGTTGGTCCGCAGTTATAAATTGTTATTTTTTTTGTGGTTAGTTTAATTTTCTTCTTATTAATCGAATTTGTAAGAGTAAGCATTGATAATATCTAACAAGAATAATTTGATCATTTCCGACTTTTTTTCAATGTTAGTCTAAATTAGTAACCGCATTAATTATATTATTTCACTGAGTATATTTTTTCTTGCTAATCATTGCAAGAAATTAGATAAAATACAAAAAGCATTGACAAAAACAAAATTAATAATGGCATAAATTTTGTAATTATTATTGTCATTAAAAATATTGTTTTTTATAACAATGTGAAACAGAATTTTTGTAAAAAAAATATCAAGACAAAAAGCAAGGAGATAAATTAAGCCACTAGCAATATACATTGACAAATATTTTTTTTTAAAAAAAACAAAATTTTTATTAATTTTTTTATAGTCAAATAAACATGAAAGGAATAGAAAAGTGAGGATCAAAACATGGGTAGCAACATCAATAATTTTAAAGCTATTGATAAAAATCATTTGTTTTTCATCGTCATGTAAGCAAATGATTAAAAAAAATAAACTTCGAAGCAAAAATATAAGATCCCCCAAACAAAAAAATAAAAATGATATATTAAACTGCTGTTTACTATTTTTTGGAGTTTGCTTTCTTGTATCCATAGATTGTCTAATTCAAAGTGTATGCTACTTATAGTAATATGATGAATGACACACAATAATGACTATTGACACTAGTTATCATAAAAAAATTCATCTTAATAATTAATATATTCTAAATATTTAAACATTTTTAATTGATTTTATTATAAAAAAAATTAAACAAAATAGTAATATTTCATAAAAATAGTAAGTATTGACATCAAGTCACAGTAGTATAAAATAAAGTAAGACAATGCACAATATTAAATGAATGCGATGGATGAATATATATGTATACGTGATGAAGATGAATAAATTATAATAATATATAGATAGGTGTGGTGAATTCGCATTAACATATTTTAAACATTTATGTATTGGTTAAAATATATATGTATATTATCATAGTTGTCTATTTTCAAAGTGAATATGAATAAACGAATAGGAAAGAAATATAAATTACTTTTTTTTACTTTTGTTGCTAATTTTTGTTTTTTGAATCCATTTGTATTAATAAATTGTTCCAAGAAAAACAATATGTCATATGTTTATGATCCTAAAAAAGGGAAAAAATATTTTTTTAGTGATTTAACGAAAACAAATATTTGTGGTGTTAAAGGAAACATTGTAATTGGTGATCAACAATGAGAACGAGACAAATTCAATTTACCAATTTTTTTGTCCGATAAAACATACAAAATTGATGATAATTTTTTGTGTGGTTGCTCAATGTTTGACCATGAAATCGTTGTACCAGATTCGTGTTTTTGGATAGGAGATAACTTTTTATATAATTGTAAAAATTTTAATTCAAATTTAGTTTTATCATCCAATATAAAAAAAATTAGCAATAATTTCATGTGCATGTGTTCATCATTTGATGGCAAAGGAAAAATAGATTTTAGTATTTTAAAAAATTTATCTCAAATAGGTGACAATTTCATGTGTAAATGTGGAAACTTTAATGGGAATGATATTGTTTTTACATCAGATAAATTACTGAATGTTGGTAAATTATTTTTGTCAAGATGTTATAAATTCAACTCAAACATTTGTTTTCGCACGCCGCTTTTATCGGAAGTAGGTAGTGAATTTTTATCTTATTGTTATGACCTAAATCGCATGATTGATCTTTCAAAATGCGATTGTTTAAAGTCTCTTCCTAGTCGATTTTTATATCATTGTGAAAAATTTAATTCCGAATTGAAATTTCCTAAAAATCTTGAAAAAATTGGCCCAGAAGTTATGAATGGTTGTCGGGAATACAATTACGATAATTTTTCATCGCAAAAGTTACCAAATAGTTTAAAACGAATTAATTGTAATTTTTTGTATGGTTGTGAAAAATACAATCATGATTTCGTTGTTCCATTAAACACTAAAATTGATGGTGGTTTTTTACATAATTGCTATTCAATGGAATCAACTATCGACCTTGGTCTAAATAATATTAGTGACACATTAGAACAGTCTTATGCTAAAAAAGGAACTTTAAGTTGTGAAATTCCGAAGATGAAAAATTTAGCAATATTAAAGGTTATTAGTCAAAATAAAGATACTTTATCTATTTTTAAAAATGCTGTCGAAAACGAAAAAAATTGTTTTGATGATTTCAAATTTATCATTGATAACAATGACAAAAGTAATGATATTAATGACATTTTTTCAGTAATGAAATGATTTTTAGATGATAATATAATGAAAATTATCACTAATAGCGATAGTGTTAATTTTAAAGATGAAAACGACTTTATAAATTTATTAATTTACTCATGAAAATTAAAACAAATTTTAGATTACTCTTTTAAAAAAAATAGTACCAATAAAGAATACATAAATAAAAGTATTATCTCGTTTTTGAACAGTTCAAACATTATAGAGAAATTGCAAAAGTTACATACTGCTTTAATCGAATTTTGTAGAAATTACAAATATTTTTTAAGTGGTGTTAAATTAAAAACATTAGATAATAAAACATCATATTATCGAAACATCGAAAAAATTAATGGTGAATCGTGACGATATACTGATCAACAAAATCCTTTGTTGCATGAAGTTGATGATATTAGTGGTTTTGTTGATAGTTTATTTGGGTATGCTAATATTAATTATGCAAACTTATCAATCAAAAGTATTGATAGTAGTGACAAAAAACCATGAAAACCTTCAAGTGAATTAAGTGAATTAAAATTGATTAATTGGTTATATGATTTTATTGTTAATTCTGTTATTAATGATGATAATATAAAGGATAAAAAACTTAAAGATTTTATCATTGCAAAATTGTTAGATCTCAACAATAATGAAATGGAATTATTTAAATTTTACTTGCATCATTTTATTCCGCTTTATTTTTTAGATAAAAAGATTTGTGATAAATTTAAAAATAATTTTAACGAAATTTTGAGACAAAATTCCAAATTAAATGAAACATTGAAAATAGATTTTAATTATTCTTTATTACCATCAATAAGCGATCGTTTTGTTGTTTTTGTTGATTATTTAAATTTAGTTACAAAATTGGTTCAAAAAGATGGTAAGGACAAGTATTACCGATATGCTTATAATGCGATTAATAAAATCAAAGAAATCATCGATGAAAAAGATCGTCTAATTATTTTTGAATTATTAAATAGAAAAGATTTTAATTTCACAAGCAATCAATGATTGACATATTTATCATTAACTTCGCTAATTGACAAACAAGATCTAATTGAAACATTGGTTGATGAAAATTTTGATTTCGATTACAATCAAAGCAATATTATTAAAAAACTTAATGGTAACGAAAGTATTAGTTTAAATGATTTTGAAGCGAATATTTTTGGTCAAATTCAAAATCAACTATTAATTGATATACTATATTCTTTTAGTGATGTTGAATATGATAAAAGATCTTGTTTGGAGGATTTTATTAAACAACTTTTTGAAGAGAAATTTGTCGAAAATTGGTTTGAAAAAATCACTCAAAAAAATATCGATTTGGATGATTTTTTCGCTGTTGATAAATTATTTGATTTTTTTAAAAAAAAATATTGAAATGAAAAAGTTAACGGACTTGATGGTGATGATTATAACCGGGAAAATATATGGGATAATTATAAATCTTTTGTTGCGAAATTTGCTAATATATTATGCAAAAATTTTAATCATGATAACATTATCGTTGTCGCAAAAAACATAA
The DNA here is from genome assembly GCA_947165235.1 of uncultured Mycoplasmataceae bacterium. Lineage (GTDB taxonomy): Bacteria > Bacillota_I > Bacilli_A > Mycoplasmatales > Mycoplasmoidaceae > Hennigella. The sequence goes on from CAMUZN010000004.1 coordinate 3,857, forward strand.
TGAAAAAAAATTTTTTACTTTCATTAATCAATGGAATAAACAAATCTGCTATTGTTGGAATAAACAAATTTGCAAACGGAAACGAATTTAAAGAAAAATTTGTTAATGATTTAAAAAGTATTTTTGGTTCGTTTGATAGTAATAAGTTAGTTGATGATCTTGTTGAAAATCAAAATAAATTACAAACGATAAACAATGATTTAACAAAGTATAATTGAGCAGCTTTTATGCTTGTTAATAATTTTAATTGGGATAATTTAGTTGAAAATTTGAAAGATCAAAATTGGCAAAATCAAAATAACAAAAAATTGCAGGATTTGGCTGACAATTTAAATGTCAAAAAAGAAGAATTAAATGATGTAATTATAAATTTGAATGATCAAATGAAAAATGAAATAAATGATTTAGTTAATCACCAAAATAAATTTGACATCGATTCAAAATTAACACAACTTCGTACGGAACATAAACAAATAATAACTAATTTAGAAAAATATTATTGAGCAATCTTTATGTTCAAAAACAATTTTAATTGAGATAATTTAGTTGAAAATTTGAAAGATCAAAATTGGCAAAATCAAAATAACAAAAAATTGCAGGATTTGGCTGACAATTTAAATGTCAAAAAAGAAGAATTAAATGATGTAATTATCAATTTAAATAGTCAAAAAAAAGAAGAAATAAATGATCTAATTCGAATGCAAAAATTGTGTTTTGATGTTTATGGCAATTGTGAATTTTTATTTGAAAAAAATCGTTTATTTAAAAATGTAGATACGAATCAATATACAAATAAGTTGCTGGATATAATTTATGATTGTAAATTTATAGATAAATCAAAAGTATTATTGTTGTACTTATATGTATTCAATATTGATTATAATTTATGGATTGATGATGAGATAAAATTTGGCAAAACTAAGGATTTTTTTGTTAATGAAGTGGTTAAGAAAAACCGAAAGAATTTTTATGATAAGTTAAAAGAAGAATTTAATCAATTTTACGATGATGAATATGATGATTATAGTGAAAAAATGATTTTGAAAGATTTATATGATAATTTTATTGAAGAATTATTCACTATTAAAGATGGTGAGTCATTAGAGAATACGGGTTGATTTGATGATTTGTTTTCATTAGGTCAAAATGACGAAAAATTAAAGAAATTTATCAATGTCTTCATCACGAATAAAAATAGCGAAAAATTACGAAAATTAGGACAATATGGTGATTTATATAATAACTTTAAATATGAGATAATATCCATATTTAAAAAAGTTTTGGCTGACATATTAAAGCAAACAAATATTCCTATTTTTATTGATATTTCTAATAATATTTTCCTTGAAGATTCATTTGCACTTAAAATATGCATGTTGCTTTTAAAAATGTATGATGAGAAAATTTTAAACATAAAAAACAATAAAAATTTTTGTGACGATATTTACGATTCTGTTAGTAGTAATGATATTTTGTTGGGATACAAACAATTTGTTTCAAAAAAAACGAATATTGATTTGTATCCAACAGAAATCATTAAGCAAATAAAATCATACAAAAATCGAAATTGATTTAACTTTGAGACAATTATAAAAAAGACTACTGATATTTTAGACTTTTTCAAAAAATGTGAGAGCGAATTTTTTTTAGAGCAAATTCACAATTTAGATAAAAATTTTTTTGCATTAATAAAAAAAACAATGGCACAAAATGAAAATAGAGCTAACAACACTTCCAATGTTGATATTAATCAACAAATCGAAGCATACAAAAGACAATTAAAGAAAATAGATGTACAACTAAAAGATTTATTATCAGAGGATGACGTGTCTGACACACAAGTTTGAGAACTTGAAACTAAAAAGCGTGATTTAACGGATGATATAAAAAAGTTGAGTAGAAATACATCATACGATTTTGATTCATTAAAAGAAATATTTAAGTCTAACGATATCAATAATGATTTATTAACATTTATTAGAGATTATTGTAATGATGTAAAAGATATTTTTGAATTTATTTTTAAATATGACAATGAATTATGAGACATGAAGTCATTTTTGGGTTTTGATTACGAAATGATATACGATAGTGATGGTGAAAATCCACAAACAGGATATTATTTTGGAGAGGATGGATCAGAAAACGATGGAATCATATTAAAAAACCTTTTTAATTTTATCGCAAATAATTTTAATGATTCGATATTAAAGCAAATTAACATTATTTTATTTGATATTGACAATTTAAATTATGATAATACTTCTAGTAAGTATGATAAAAAAGATAAATATCTCACTATTCTTAGCAATTTTATTCAGTTATTCAATTTATTTAGTAAAGAACGCATTGTGTGTGAATGCAGTGATAAATACATCAATGAAAAATTTCCTGGAGCACAAACTCTTATTGATATCTTGGCGCATATTAAAGAAATCCTAATAAAAAATAATAAGAAATATCTTCAAAAATTATCGGAAAATGGTAGTATTTTTGATGTTTATTCTGTTTACAAAATTTTAAATCAAAATTTTAAGTCTTACTTGTCATTACGAAGAAGTGATTTAAAAGAGGGTAAGAAAATTGGAAATGATCAAAAAATAAATTCATCATATGTGAATAAAACAGCGATTGAAATATTTATAGAAAAATGCAAAGAAGGTGCAAAAAAAGATAAAAGTGAAAGTGGAAATAAAAGTCTTGGGGTTGAATTTGATGAATATATTAATTTAATTGATGTTTCGGACAAAAGTTAGCAAAACATTAGCAATTTTATTTTAGTGTATTAATTTTCGATATTTTAATTAACGAGTGTATAATTAAATATTTAATTAAAAGTGTCATTGTCTTTCTTTTCATTCAGAAATTTGAAAAAAAAATGTATTTTTTTTGCAAATAATTTTCAATATTTTTTTGGTATTCTTTTGACTTGTTTTGGAATCATTTGGTTGTTTTTGCCGCTTTATTTTTGAAATGATTTGCCAAAGAGTGAAATGATTAATCCACACACAATTTCTTTAGATCCTTCACAAACAAATAAAAACTCACTAATTTTAAAAGTAGAAACAGATACAAATGCGAGTGGAAAAGAGGATATGAAAAAGTCATATGTTTTCGATTTATTACCTCAAAATATCGCATTATATCGTGATATTCGGGGTAGTGTTGTAACACGTAGTGCCGAAAATTATCTAATGTTTTGCAAGACAATTGATGGTAAAATAGTGTCTTTCCCAATCATGGTTAAACCACCAGTAATTAATCATAGGGAAAATCATTATAATTTTTTATTTAATGATATTTACATTGGTGATGAGGGTATAGTTTCATATTTATGTATTAATAATAAAGATGATAGATTTTTTAAAAAAGGTGAATCGAATCCGCATAACGATATTAATATTTTTTGGAACGATGCTTATCAGAGAATGCCTGAATTTAAGTTTACAATGAAATTATTTAATCAAAAAATTGTTAATGCTAATAAATATTCTTCAATGTGTATTAATGTTTTTAATAATTTTGATTTTTTTATGTTTTTAAGTACACGTTTTCACCTTGTAACACACATGATTCTTTATCTTTTTTTCCTATCTAAAGTGGGAGGAACTAATATCAGACGTTTAAATGCTCTTTATAAAACATCAAAGTCAAATGTAAAATTTGCTGATATTGCTGGAAATGAAGAAGAAAAATTAGAATTAATCGAAATTGTTGACTATTTAAAAAATTCTAAGAAATATAAAATGACTGGAGCACGTTCCCCAAGAGGTATATTACTTTATGGACCTCCCGGAACAGGTAAAACATTACTAGCTAAGGCGGTCGCTGGTGAAGCAAGTGCGGCTTTTTTTCAAACATCAGGAGCAAGTTTTGATGAAAGTCTTGTTGGTGTTGGGGCGCGACGCATGCGTGATTTGTTTGCGTTAGCCAAACATTTAAAACCATCAATAATTTTTATTGATGAAATTGATGCAATAATTAGTCGTGATAGTCCGACATGTGGTAATCATCAAACAATAAATGAACTTCTAACACAAATGGATGGATTTAATTCTATTAATGGTATTGTTGTTATTGCCGCGTCTAACCGTATTGATGACTTAGATAAAGCACTTTTACGCCCTGGTAGATTCGATCGCAAAGTTCTTGTTGATTTACCAAATCTTAGTGAACGGAAAGCAATTTTAGAGATTCATGCTAAAAATAAAAAATTATCACCAAAAATCAATTTATTTAATATAGCGAAACAAACGACAGGCTTTTCTGGTGCAGAATTAGAAAATATTATGAATGAGGCAGCAATATTAGCTCTGCGTGAGCAAAGTGGTGGTAAAAATGCTGTAATTATCAATCCTAGTCATATTTCAAGTGCCATCGATCGTGTCTCAATCGGAATTGCTAAAAAAAGTTGAAAATACGATGAAAAAACGAAAAAGTTAATTGCAGTTCATGAAGTTGGGCATGCATTAGTTGGTCTTTATACAAAAAACGGTGAAATTGTTGAAAAAATTACAATTATTCCTCATTCGGATGCAGGAGGATTTACGCGCATTCTTCCACAAAATTGCGATTTTGCCCCCAGATCTAAACAAATATTATTGGGCATTATTGCACATGTTTTAGGTGGTCGTGCCGCTGAGTTTCTTAAATTTGGCGACCAAGGTATTACTTCTGGTGCTGTTAGTGACTTGGAAAAGGCAAGCGGAATAGCAACTAATATTGTTAAGATGTACGGAATGTCAAATGTTGGTTTGCGCAGTTTTTCAAAAAATTCACAAACGATAAATTGTTCACAAGTTGTTTTAACTAAGATTGATGAGGAAATTGAAAAAATTATTCAAACACAATATAAAAACGCAATTAAAATTATTGAGAAAAATATGAAAGAATTCGATTTATTTGTTGAAGCTTTAGTGAAATATGAAACATTGTTAAAAGACGATATCTACTATATTCACAAGAACAAAAAATTACCGAAAAAATAAATATTTGCTCAATGTTAATAAAGTATAATATAAAATGTGAAATTATTGGGTAGTAAGATAATAAAATGTTTGCTGTCTTCTTAATTAAAAACAAACAATATATTGCCAAGGTTAATGATACGATTTATGTAAATAAAATTGAAAGTAAACCTAATGATATTTTAACTTTTGATAAAGTTTTAGTGAGTGATAGTAAGGTAGGTAATCCTTATATCGATGGAGCAAAAGTTATTTGTGAAGTAGTCAAACACGGAAAACAAAAAAAGATTGA
>CAMUZN010000005.1 GCA_947165235.1 uncultured Mycoplasmataceae bacterium
ATAAAGAAAATGAAGGTTTTAAATTAAATCATGGAAAGATTAAGGTGAAAAAAATTAATGAAATTTACAAATACCTAACTTAATTTTGGATAGATATAAATGCTTTTTAAAAAAATTGTTTTTTCTAAGAATAGTTTTTGGGTAAAATTACAAGATAAAGAATTTGATTTTATTGCTAATAATAAGAAATCAGCAGTATTTACTATTTTCATTGGAAAAAATGGTTCTGGTAAATCAACACTAATAGATTTTATATTCCAAATAATCAAAAATATGTATTTGTTTCGCTATCCAAATCTATATATTTCTAATGTTAATGATTCAAATACCAATAATAGCGATTATTTTGAATTTGTTTATGATGATAAAATTCATAAAATAAAACTTAGTGAAGATAAGAAAAACGGAAAAATACATATGAAATTAAGACATGATACAGAGTATAGTGATTTTTTTAATTTTTTGTGTATACATAATGATTTATCATATGTAATAAATGAATATTCTTTTTATAGTTCATCAGGAGCGAGAGGGATAGATTTTATGAGCGATTGTTTTAACGATTTTGGCGAATATACTATTACAAAACAATTTTATGGATCACAACCAATTGTATTTGGTATATCGAATGATAATACAAAAAATACGATTTGACAATTTTGACGTAATAGCAAAATAACTCAAGATTCTTTGATTGGTGCTGCAGATATGAGCGAACATGAAACAAAAAATGTGCTTGAACTTTTTAAGAAAAAAAATATTTTTCATAAATTAAATGAACAAAATAATGAATATAAATTTAATGTAACCAATGATGGTAGAAATATTTTTATTATGGAAAAAAATGGTAAATGTTATCTATATGATTGTCTTAGTTCAGGATTTAAAAAAGGAATTCAATTTTAGTATTATTACATAAATTAAAAAATGATATAAGTAAGAAAAGCAGTAGAAAATCGCAGCAAGTTAACATTAATCTTTAATAATATCGTTTCAAATAGCATCACTTCATATGATGAAATTTCTTATCTTTATTATGATATTATCTCATCAAGTTATTACGTATCATTATATGAAACAATGCGACAAAAATTTGATGATCTATGTGAACAAATTAAATCTTTTATTACACCACTAATAGAAAACCCAAACAATACAAACGAATATAAAAACAAATCAATTACTTCCAACCTATTCCAATTGTGAGATGAAAGTTGTATCGATTGAAATTCTTTTGTTGCAAAATTTGATGATGAAGAATGAAAAGATAGCAAAAAGAATAGACCAATTATTGATAATTTAGTTAGTCTTTTAGGTTGTTCAAGTAATGAAATAAATCGAGATAGAATTAATGGTTTAGATAGTAAAATGAAAAATATTATTGATGAATTTATCATAATATTTATTAATTTAAAAAGTAAGGGTTTCGAAAATTTATTACATTCATTTAATGATGTGATACATTATCCATTAAAATGAAATTACAATATTGATGAATTTTTATTAGAAAAAAAATTATCTACTTCTTTAAAAGGTAAAATATGAATTGTTGCATCTACTATAAATTGGCGAAAAATGAAAAGAGAAAATAGAACTATCATGAATAATAATGAAGAATTAAAAAGTTCAACCAATTTAACAAGATTAAGAAATATTTTAGTGCACAATGGCGAAAATTATGAATGAAACTATCAAATTTATAATGATGAAAATAACATTCAAAAATTTAAAAAATTTAGCGAAACATGTGGCATAGAAGGCAAAAACGATAAAACTAAATATTTTTATGAGCAATACAAAAAACAACCTGAAGATCTTTTAAAACAACAAATAGAAATAATAAGGGAAATATTGATAAACTGGGGAGAAATAACAAATATCTTCAGTGAAGATAATAATTTATTTACCAAATAATTTATTTCTTTCTTCCTGTTTTACTTTCAACAATTTCTTCAACAACTGATTTAGGAGCTTGAGCATAGTGACTAAATTGCATTGAATAATTTCCTCTTCCTTGAGTAAATGATCTTAAATCAGTGGCATAACCAAACATATTTTTCAAAGGAATTTTAGCTTTAATCAATTGGGCATTACCACTTGCTTCAACGGAATCAATTGTTCCACGACGGGAAGAAATATCACCAACTGTGTCCCCAAAATATTGATTAGGAACAATAACATTTACTAACATAATTGGTTCTAATAAAACTAAACCGCATTTTTTTGCTGCTTCCTTTAAAGCAATACTTGCTGCCACTTTAAAAGCCATTTCCGAAGAGTCTACTTCGTGGAATGAACCATCAAAAACTGTTGCTTTAATATCGATTAATGGGTACCCTGCTAATGGGCCAGATTGCATCGCTTCCCTAATTCCTTGATCAATTGGTTTAATATATTCACGTGGAATCTTACCACCTACGATTTCACTTTCGAATTGATAACCTTTATCTTTATTTGGTTCAAATCTAATTACACAATGACCATATTGACCATGACCACCAGATTGTTTAATATATTTACCTTCCGCATTAGCAGTTTTGGTAAAGGTTTCACGATAGGAAACTTGTGGAGCTCCAACATTAACATCAACTTTGAACTCTCTTTTCATTCGATCAACAATAATTTGTAAATGTAATTCTCCCATTCCAGAAATAATGCATTGTCCGGTTTCATGATCAGTATGATATTTAAATGTTGGATCTTCTTCAGAAAGTTTTTGTAGAGCAATAGCCATTTTTTCTTGATCGGCTTTTGTTTTTGGTTCAACAGTTAAAGAAATAACCGGTTCAGCAAATTTCATTGTTTCAAGTTTGATATCAACATCGCAAGCACATAATGTGTCACCAGTTGTTGTATTTTTTAATCCAATGATCGCACAAATATCACCAGCTTGAATTTCTTGAATTTCATTACGTTGATTAGAATTCATTTTAATTAATCGGGATACCCTTTCTTTAATTCCTTTGCGGGAATTAATCACATAGCTACCAGCTTGTAATGTTCCGGAATAAACACGGATAAAAGTCAATTTTCCGACAAAAGGATCGATTGCTACTTTAAAAGCTAGAGCGACAAATTTATCGGTGTCACAGTTCTTCAAAACCAAATCTTTACCTGTTTTTTCATCTTTAACATTAATTGGTTTAGTGTCAAGTGGAGAAGGTAAATAATCAACAACAGCATCTAAAACACTTTTTACTCCTTTATTTTTGAAAGCAGTTCCACATAAAACTGGGAAAAAAGAACCTGTTAACACACCTTTACGAATGCAGTTTTTAATTTCATCGGTTGTTAATTTTTCACCGTTCAAATATTTTTCCATGCATTTTTCATCAAAATTTACGGCTTCTTCAACCAAGATATTATGGTATTTATTTGCCTTTTCCAATAACTCATTAGGAATTGGTGTTATTTTGTAATTTTCTTCTTGTCCACCGTCAAAAATTCGACAATTCATTTCAACAAGATCAATACTACCTTGAAAATTATTTTCGGCTCCAATTGGATATTGAATTGCTACTCCATTTGCAGCTAATTTTGTTTTTAAAGAAGATAAACTCATTTCAAAATTAGCTCCGATTTTATCCATTTTATTAATAAAAACGATTCGTGGAACATTGTATTTATTAGCTTGTCTTCAAACAGTTTCGGTTTGTGGTTCAACACCTTTTTGGGCATCCAAAACAGTTACTGCACCATCTAAAACACGTAATGATCGTTCTACTTCTACTGTAAAGTCAACATGTCCAGGAGTATCAATTAGATTTAATTCATAACCTTTTCATGTCACATATGTGGCTGCAGCAGTAATTGTTATTCCTCGTTCTTTTTCTTGTTCCATTCAATCCATTGTTGCCGCACCATCATGGACTTCACCAATTTTGTGGGTTTTTCCACTATGAAATAAAATTCGTTCTGACGTTGTTGTTTTTCCGGCATCAATATGAGCCATAATCCCAAAATTTCGGTATTTTTCAAGAGGAAATTGACGTGGCATAATTTAATTAATTTAAAACCTTAAATGAGCAAAAGCTTTATTAGCTTCGGCCATTTTATGAGTATCTTCTTTCTTTTTAATTGCTCCACCAATATTATTTGAAGCATCGATGATTTCATTAGCTAATTTTTCACTCATTGACTTTTCGTTCCTTAAACGAGCATAAAGGACTAATCATTTTAAAGCAAGAGTAATTTTTCTACCTGGAGGGACTTCGGTTGGAATTTGGTAATTACTACCTGCTATCCTTCGTACTTTTAGTTCTAGTGAAGGTATAACATTATCAACAGCTTTGTTAAAAACATCAATTGCTTTCTTTTTTGTTTTTGTTTCAACCAATTTTAGCGCATGATAAACAATATTTTGTGCTAAATTTTTTTTACCAGCAAGCATTACATAATTAATAATCTTCGTAATAAATCTTGATTGATACAAAGGATCTTGTAAAACAATTCTCTTAGTAGCATTCTTCTTACGCATAATATCTAATTATCCTTATTTTTTACCAATTTTGTTCCGTAAGCCGAGCGTTGTTGTTTCCGGTTAACAACACCTTGCGTGTCCAAAACACCGCGAACAATATGATACCTTACACCAGGAAGATCTTTAACTCTTCCACCACGTAATAAAACAACAGAGTGTTCTTGTAAATTATGACCTTCACCAGGAATGTAAGCTAAAACTTCTTGGTGGTTAGTTAAACGAATTTTTGCATATTTCCTAAGAGCAGAATTAGGTTTTTTAGGTGTCATAGTTGCTACTCGGGTGCAAACACCTCGTTTTAATGGACTAGGAGAATACTTCTCTTTTCGTTTAAAAGAGTTATAAACAGTCAATAAAGCGGGGGTTTTACATTTCTTCGCCTTGTTTTTTCTCTTGTGCCTAATTAATTGTTGTATTGTTGGCATAATTACCTAAATGCTTTTATATTGTTATAAAAAAACAAAATATTGTAAATCAAAAAATGCAAAAACTTCATAGCAATATTATTATACTATCATAATCATTAACTACGTTTAATAATTTGCATGGTCTTTTGGTCAATGAACTGATAAGATTAAATCAATACATTGCTCGTATTTTTGCATTTGATAAAGTGTAGATATCTCTGAAAAGGTTTCTGTGTAATCTTTATTTTGTTGAAAACGATTAACATAAATAATTAAGCTATAAGCATATTGTTGTAAAATTTTTTTTTGTTTAATTTTTTTACAAAAAATTTGTAATTGTTGATCAAGATTAGTAATTGTTGTATTAAATTCATTAAAATCAATTTCATGATTATGGACAAAAGTTATAAATCAACGGTTAATGATTTGAATGTTACGTGCTAATGCTATCTTCATTTCATTCAATTCTTCATTATTGCTTTTGTTTAGGTCATTAACAAGAGCAATAAGTTGGTAATGGAAAACATACAAATTATTTAAATTTTCAATGGCAAAAATAAAATTGCTAATAAAATCATTTATTCCTTCAATGTTTTTTTGTAACTGTTGTTTCAAAGATGAAATTTTGTTCGAGTAATCAAACAACATTGAAAGGGCATAAGTCTTATCATGATAAGAAGAGATTTTCATCATTTTAGTTTGCTTAAATATTGTTTCGATTTCGATAATCTTTTTAGTGCAATCGTCAGCAATTTTTTGATACAAATCCTGGTTTTTAAAAAACAATTTTACTTGTTTTATCGCAGTAAAAATTTTATTTTTTGATAATAAAATATCATTTGTTTGTTCATTAATTATTTTTTGACATTTGGTAATAATTGGTAAAGATTTAATATGAATAAACAAAAATCGATAAATTTTGTTTGTTAATTGGCAAAGATCTTGAATTAAAGTAAAAGCATTGGAAAAATCCATATTTTGGAAAAAGAAATCAAATTTTTTCATTTTATTTTCTAAATGAATTTTATTTTTTTCAATAATTTCTAATTCGTCAGTTGCAAAAAGAGGAAAATTTTCTTTAAAAAGAGCATCAATTTTTTTAGAAAGATTTAATAAATATTTTTTTGCCAAATGTAATTTAATGAATTTTTCAAGAAAATTAAAGCATTCATTAGTTTGTTTAATCATTTCATCTAAAGTTAATAATGTTTGGTTAAGGTTAAAAACAAGAGTCATTGAATTCAATTTAAGCAAATTAGTTTTATATTGGTCAAATAAAAGATCAATTTTTTTTATTGTTTTTGTTAATTTAGTATCGTGATAAAGATGAAACAAACCATTATAAATTTCGGAATAATGCAAATATAAATGGGAGATAATTTGATGAAATTTCGTCGATTCGTTATATTCAATAATAAATTGATTGAAGTTTGTACCATAAAGATAAATATCTTTTTTGATGGTATTAATCATTTTTAAACTCTGATGAAAATGCAAATATTTAATCTGATCACTTAAAACAAGCAAGTTATCAGAAATTACTTTAATATTTTTAATATTGTCATTATGTTTAGATATTAAGTATTTTAAATTTGGTTTTAAGTAAGGATTTTTTGCCACCAAAATTAAGTTTTTAACAAAACTAATTCCTGAAATAGTTTTAATGAAATTGTTACATTTTTTCATCAAAACAACTTGTTGTAGAAATAAAAAATAATATAGCGAAAAAGAAACTAGATAAATTGCAAGAGCTAATAAACAAAACGAAAGAACAAAAATGATAAAAAATTGTAGCATGTCAAATTAAATGTATTTATACTTTAATACCTTTGCTATTTAATTTTATCATGCTCAATATAATAATTATTAATGAAGTAAAATTAGAACATATCTAATATGAAAAATAATAATAAAGAAATAGAAAAATTAAAAAATTAATTATGATAGCATTAATAATATTCATTTGCGTAATTTTCTATTTAGCATTATTTATAGGAATTGGTTATTTAATCAAAAGAGAAAAAGACATGAATAAACTTAGAAAATTACAAATTAAAATACTTGAAAAAGAAACAAAAACATTAGAAAAAAACAAAATAGAAAAAACAAAAAAACTACTAAAATCACAACTACTAAAAAAAATCGAAAATATAAAAAAAGAATTAAACAAATTAGAATATGATACACCGAAATGAAACGAAAAAAAGATAGAACTAAATGAAAAAATATACGAATTAGACAAATTAAACAAACATGAAAAAATTAATTAAACTACTATTCTTAATACCAACAATACTAACACCACTAACATTAATTAGTTGTGATAGTAAAAAAGAAATAATAAGTAGCAAAAAAGAAACAATAAATAGAGATAGATATATCGGAGAAATAAAAGCAAGAATTGACATATTAATTAACAAAATTGAAAAAGAAAAAATAACAAGCAAACACACTAGCAACGAAAAAAACCATATGAAATGATAGAAAAAATAAACGACTACTTTAAAGACTATTTCACAAACTATAAAACCTCAAATACTTGAAAAGAAAATCTTAAAGATTTACAAAAACAAATAAACAAAAAAACGATAGTGAATTAATCGAAATAGATAGAAAATTAAACGACATTTTTAACACAATTTAATAAAACTACAACAAAACAAAATTTAGAAAATGAAAAAAAAATATTGTCCAGAATGCAAAAAATGTGTTAATGGCGTAATGAGCCAAAACCAAATAATTGGATTTATTATTTTATTAATT
>CAMUZN010000006.1 GCA_947165235.1 uncultured Mycoplasmataceae bacterium
GGGGCACTAATCATATCACAAGGATTTAACTCAAAAACAGCCATACAACAATTATTTGAAAACTAAAAAATTCAGACCCCTAGATTTATTATAAAAAAACCATAGTTTTTTAAAATGTGTGCAAAGCACATTTTGTAAGTTATTCATAATTATTAAAATATCTTAAGCCTCAAAAATCAAAGCATCACCAAATCTGCAATAATTTCCTAAATATCCCAACAGACACCATTTTTGACAAAATTGATGAAACAGAAACTATTATTGGCGAAGAAATCAAGCTGACATATGAACTTCAAAAGTTACTATATACTTAAAACAAACAACTATTATGGTATACAAAGTTATTGTTTATGAAAATAATGGTTCTAAACGAGAATCAAAGGCAAGTAAACGTCCCAAAACATTGTATACTTCCAAAAATGATTTATTAAATAAAGAATTATCATTAAATTTATCAAAAATAGACCCCTATTTTTATTTAACAAATTTAGAGGGTAAAAAATTAGTTAGAGTTTATTCTACAAGTGCCACACACATAATTGAAGGTTTGAATAAGTTAAAATCTTCAAAGATTATTAAAATCGAATCAACCGAAGATAGGCAAAAATTCAGAAGGGTTATTAATGGATTAAAACTTAAACAATGTCCATATTGTTTATCAGGATTTAAACCAAAAGTTAATAGTCAAAAATATTGTTGTAAGGATTGTAGTGAAAAATCAAGGCAAGATAAAGATGCCGAAAGAAAAAGACAGATTAGAAAAGATTCAAACATTCCCCCAATAGGCACCATCAATATGGGCTCACATCCAAAAAAAGATCCAAATGAAGAGTATAAATTTGTACATAAAACCTTGTTAAAAACCTTAAAAAAATAATTACATTACTTTAAATAATTTGTTTAGATAAAAAATATAATAAAAATTATTATAATATATTTAAATAAATTTAAATAAGTTTGGTTTTGCAGACTGCATTATTATAGAGAAAGGCTAATTTTACATTACTTTAAACCATCATTGAAAAATAATTTTGACAATATACCAGACATATCAATGTAAGTTAGTGATAACTATCTTCATTTAAGCAAAACTATCAGTTACACCTCAAACCATCGATGATTTATTGTTCATGTTAAAGTTAGCCATATGGATGGTGATAATATCAAATCTATAAATACTTGTTTTAAAGAATTTTTAGCAAATACTGTGAATTTAAGTCATGAAGATTATGAAAATGGTAGAAGCAGTAGGAATTGGTTATTCAATCAAATCAGCAAGTTTTCTGAAAGAAATACAGATTTTCCAATTCTTGTTCCAGCATATAATTTAACTTTCGGTTCATTTGGACGGAAAACAAAAATTCAACCATTGGATGATATTGACCTTATGATTGGATTAAAAGGATTTAATGGAAAGTACACACCACACTCCGATTACATAACTATTGAAACCGATAAAATGCCAAATGCTAAACTAAGGTCATTTGATGATGGCAACAATAATATTAACTCAAGGAAAATACTTGAAATTTTTAAAAAGGAGTTGAAAAATATTCCCCAGTACAAATATGCAGAAATTAAGCGTAATCATGAAGTTGTAACATTGCAATTGAAGTCTGGATTAAATTTTGACATTGTTCCTTGTTTTCATACTACAAAAGAAATCGATGGAAGGGAATACTACTTAATTCCAAATGGTGAGGGCACTTGGAAAAAAAACTGATCCTCAAATGATGCAAGATAAACTTTCCATGGCCAATCAAAACAACAATGGAAATGTATTAAATCAGGTCCGCTTAGTAAAATATTGGAATAAAAGACAGACTATGCCTTCAATAAGCTCATATCTTCTTGAAACATTAGTTCTTAACTATTACAATACCTACAGTTTTGCAAATATTAAAAATGATTTTAGAAGCAGTTTAGCATATATTAACAATACCATTGATCAACCAATCAATGATCCAAATGATATTGACGACAATATAAATAAATTAGACGAAACAACAATAACCAAACTGAAAAATAAAACATGTGAGGATTATCATAATTGTTGTGATGCAATTGAACTAGAAGAAAAAGGAGATATGGCTGAAGCTAAAAGATTATGGAAAAAAATATTTGGAGATGAATTTGATGGATAAAACGGAAGAAATAATCAATGAAGCGAGACGTCTGGAAGAAGATATTTTATACACAAGCAAAGCACGATTTTCAATGAGTAATTTTTGGTATTGCTTACATGGAATATTTGGAATTGTTGTCATCGGAGGGTCAATATTATTTGGAGCATTATCATTTGCTAACTTAAACTGGCCAATCGACATCAACACATTATCATTAATTGTAATAGTAGTAAGCATGTTACAAGTATTTTTCAATCCATATGAACAATCAAGAACCAATAAAAATCTAGGTGATGAATATAATAAATTAAAACAAAAAATAAGATTCTTTTATAAGGTAGAAATTTATGATAATAATTTTAATGAAAATAAAAACAAAATAAAAGAATTTGCAGAAGAAAAATCAAAAATTGACTATAAATCATCTCCAATATTAGGTTGGTTTTACAATAGAGCTAAAAAAAGTATCGAAAAAGAAGAACATAAACATGAAGTAGATTATTAAGGCGAAATCATGATCATAGAAGAAATTTCGTTAATTGTTGATATCTTTTTAACTATAGTCACCGCTATAATGGCATATGTAACCTACAAAATGGCAAAATCAACAAAAGAATCAGTTGTTGAAATGAAATTAACAAGAGTCGAGGCAAATTCAGCAGAAGTGATTGCATACATTGAAGTTGAGGCACATAGGATGTATCTTGTAATCGAAAATATAGGAAACACAGTTGCAAAAGATGTTAAAATAAAACCTTGTAGAAACCCTATCAAAATTTAGGTTAACCTCGAATTGCTTGTTTTTCAAAAATAATCCCTATTAATCATTATTTTTAATTTTAATATGATTTTTATTCATTTTTATTTTTCACTTGAATTAACACTTTGCATAAAAATTTTACTAAAAATGCTCAGATTTTCATTTCAATCGATTTAATCTATTTAATTTTTTTACACTTGAAATATTACCAATTATAATTTAAATTAAGCCATAAATAAACTATATATAGTAAAATGGAGAATATATATTAATATGTTTAATAAAATAAAACATTCTCCGTATTATTATTTGAATTCAAGACAGTTAAACCTTTCGGATTTTGGACTAAAAATCAACAATAAACGTCCAGAAGAAAAAGTATTTTCCATTGCTAAAAATGAAAATATGTTACTTAATTTTGTCAAATTAACATATAATTATGCAAAATGGATATTTCCCAAGTATTCCTGTGATTACAGTAATCATTTTATACAATCAACCACAATTATTCACCATTTTAGCAATGAAAACTTATTTAAAAACAACTTATCGTGAAAATAATTGAATGTTTGGAACTTATGGATAAAATAAGA
>CAMUZN010000007.1 GCA_947165235.1 uncultured Mycoplasmataceae bacterium
ACTATCATTTATCTTAGATATTTGCTCAGCTAAGGTCTTAATTTTATTGTCAACGATAAGATGAGATGTTAAATCATTAATTGATTTTAAACCCAAAACTGGTAGTAAATTATTTAAAATTTCCTTATTTTTGTTTTTCCACTGCACATTGTCAAATTTTTCACTTAATTTTGATCATGTCATTGTTTCTGTTTCTAACAAACAACTAGCAAATATTAAAGATTTCTCTAATAATTCAAAATCATCAATAGCAAACAACTTTTTTATTAGATCATCAAAATTATCAACATTGTGTTCTCGCATTAAATTTTTAAATGGCTCGAGTTGTTTATCAAGATTAGCTCTAATTTCTTCTAAACCATTTATTTTTATTTTTAAAAGGTTAATTTCTTTTTCAAATTCATCATTTTTTTTAATTTTTGCATCTTCCTCACCTGATGATTTATCATTTTTTTGGTGACAAGCAACTTGAAAAAAAATAGTTGGGGATAGTAATGTTGTTATTAATAATATTTTAAATATCTTTGAATTTATTCTTTTCATTTAGTATAGTGTTTGAATGATAAATAAAAGAATATATTTAATTATACCATTCATACATGTAAATAAAAGAATATATGATCTTTAATTATCAGATATTAATGTATAAACTAACTATTTGGTAACTAACAAAATATCAATTAATAACACGTTTTTATAGTAGGATATTTTGCAACAAATAAATTAAGTATTGTGTGTAATTCTGTGTAAATTGCATAATTTTAATAATTAATACATTAATTTTATTTAATAAAGAAGTGTTTTGTCTTTTAATGTATTGGGCCTTATAGTCACAATTCAATATAATAATATACAATTAAATAATGGCAGTCGCACAACGAAGAACTTCAAAAACAAAAAAGGGAAAACGAAGAAGTCATCATGCTTTGAAAATTCCAACAATAACTTTTTGCCCAAAATGTGGTAAACCGATAAAGCCACATTACGTTTGCTCCTATTGTGGTTATTACAAAGGGAAAAAAATTTTAAATATACAATAAAATAAAGTAAAAATATTTATTTTATTAAATTGAAGCAAAAATTGAATATTAATATGTTTTTTTAGAAAATTAATAAATATACTATGACACTACTAATCAATTTTTGTTAACATGAATAAATTTAAACCAAGCCAAATATTTTATGTTCAACTACAAACAAAAAAATTTATTAATCCTATCCCTGTAGTCTATTGTGTTCCAGAAATAATTAATGAATATACTGTTATCTATATTTTTAATTGTGGTTTAGGGTCAACTAATGCATGAAATTTATATATGAATTACCCCCTTTTCCAAAAAAATTATTTCGTTATATATGAAAAACAAGGACATGGATTAAATCGTAATAAACCTAGCCAATATCTAAAAAAATATATCTATGAACTTGATGCTGTTGTTCAATGAGCAAAAAATTTTTTTCCTAACTATCCAATTTTTTTATTGGGTGAATCGTGAGGAGGTTCAATAAATTGTTTATACTACAAAAAATATCATGATTTTTTCCCGCAAAATCATATTAAAGGCATGTTTGTTTGAAATATCCCAAATAAACCTGTTGATGTTAGCAATAAATCATTGTGGCAAATCATCCAAATTGGTTGAAGATTGATTCTTACTCTATTGTTTAATCTTTCTTTTAAAGATCCTTCCCCAGCTTTCGTCCAAGATAAATTGTCACAAAATACTTTATTAATTCGTGCCCAAAAAATGGCACCTTTGTCGCACCAAAATACACGATTATTACTTGCTGTTTGACGAAGTTTAAAAAAATCATGAAAATTTTTAACTAAAAATATAAATAATGGCGATATTTTCTATCTTCAATCTGGTCAAGATGCAATGGCGGATTGAAAAAAAATTAACAAGCTAAAGCAAATTGCTACGATAAAATCATTTAAATTTATTCCAACGGGTTACCATGTCCTTTCTTTCGAACCGAAAGAAGCAAATATTTTATATGAAACAATCGCTATTTTTACAAAAACAAAGCAAGAAGACATTAATTATCTTTCTAGATAATTTTAATTAATTTCTAGTAAATGCAAAATATAGTATTTTATTTTGACATTTATATTTCTTGTTATATTTAATTGTATTAAATTCCAATAATTGCAAAGATTGATAAATTTACAAATGATATTGACATTGTTTTGTATAGTATATGTTTTAAAGATATAACTAATATTTGTTTTTACTATTAATTAAAGAAAACATAAAAATCAAATATTTTAAACTTCATGGCACTAGAATTATTAAAAAAAATTTCATCATTAAGGTTTTTATTTACAATAAAACTTTGCTTTACAATTTTATACTTGCTCATTCTTTGGAATTTAGAATAATCTAAATAAGTCAAAAAAATTTCGATTATTTTTCTAGTGAATAATAACTAATTTAATAATTTGATTACTTTTAAATTCATATTCAATAACGAATATCCCCCTATTAATAGTTAATCATAATCATACTGATTAATTCTATTATTAATTCAATCTAACAGAGGAATCGGATAATTCATCTTCAGGTTGTTCTATTATTACTAACGTAGGGTCAACCCTGTATTTTTCACCTTTTGTTTCAAATTTTCATTGGTTTATTTCATCAATAACTTTTCCAGTAAGGAAATTAACTATTGGTTCTAATATACCACTTAAAAAGACCAATGTAGCTATCGCCATTCCTCCTAATAACTTACAACAAATTCAACTATTTTTTCCTTGGATTTTCATAAGTGTGTTTTCAAATGTTTCGTTATCACGAATTGTGTTTTTACCTAAGAGAAGTTTTGGTCGAAGCATCATCATATTGAGTGATTCCTTCGCCTTCTTTACCAGTGTGAGGGTTTTGGCCTTTTACAACTGCTCCTTCGCCTTGTTTGCCATCTTTGTTACCACTTGGGTGAATTTTTTTGTCGTCGGCAACTACTCCTTCGCCTTCTTTACCAGTGTGAGGGTTTTGGCCTTTTACAACTGCTCCTTCG
>CAMUZN010000008.1 GCA_947165235.1 uncultured Mycoplasmataceae bacterium
CGTTGACAATAAAATTAAGACCTTAGCTGAGCAAATATCTAAGATAAATGATAGTAATTTTATAAAAAACATGAAGGCTAAAATTAAGGAAGATAGGGAAAAAATAAAAAAAATCACGAATGAATTAATTTCTTGTTATTTAGCTTGATTGGCAGACGAAAAACATACGGATTGAGATAATTTTGTCAGACAGTTCGATATTCCAACATGAAAAAATGACAAAAAAAATAAACTGGTGATTGAAAAATTGTTAGAACTATTAAATTGTTCAATTGATGATCTAAATGCTAGCAAAATTAACGGTTTAGGTAAAGAAGTGATTGATAAAACACAAGAATTAATCAAAAATCAAAAGAAAATATTCGATGGATTAAAAGTTGAAATTAATACACTAGAAAGTGAATTAAAGATATTAAAAGATGATAAAGATAAAGATTGAAATAGTTTACAAAATGAAAAAATCGAACTAGAGAGACAATTAGAAACAAAAAAGAATGAATTAGAAGAAAAAACTGATCAATATAACAAGTCTAAAGACGAATTAATTTCTCACTATATAGCACGATTAGTAGACGAAAAATACATAGATTGAGAAAATTTTATTACACAATTTGATAACAATGAATGGAAAGAAAACGGAAAAAGACAACTAACGATTAACAGTTTAATTAGATTATTAAATTGCTCAATTGATGATCTAAATGCTAACAAAATCGATGACTTAGGCACAAAAATAATTAATGAAGCAAAACGATTAATTAACAAGTATCTAGAACCAATAAATAATTTAAAAAAAGAAATTGAAGGTCTTAAAGATAGAAATAAACAATATGTAAAACAACTAACTTCTTATTACTTAGTTCAATTAACGGATAAAGATCATACAAATTGGGATGATTTTGTTAAACAATTCGATGATAAAACATGGAAAAATAATGAACAAAATAAACCAACTATTGAAAATTTAATTGGATTATTAAATTGCTCAATCGATGAATTAAATACTAACAAAATTAATAGTTTAGATAACGAAACAGTTGTTGAAGCAAAGCGATTAATTGATAAATATCTAGTACCAATAAATAATTTCGAAAAACAAATTAAAGAACTTCAAGATAAGAATAAACAATATGAAAAACAATTAATTTCTTGTTATTTCGCCCAATTAACAGATGAAAAATATATAGATTGGGAAAATTTTATTAAACAATTTAATGATCAAGCATGAAAAAATAGTGACAAAAGACAATCAACAATTAAAAAATTAGCACAATACTTGAATTGCTCAATTGAACAATTAGATGCTAATAAAATTAGTGGTTTAGATGAAGAAACAAAAAGTTATGCGCGAAGTTTAATTAAAGAGTATAAAGATAGTCTAAAAGATTTAAATAACAAAACAACGAATCTAGAAAGTAGTAATGATCAATACAAAAAAGACCGAGAAAAATTAATTTCTTATTACTTAGTCCAATTAGCGGATAAGGACCATACAAATTGGGATGATTTTGTTAAACAGTTTAATGATAAAATATGGAAAAATAATGAAGATAACCAACCAACACTTCAAAATTTAATTACATTATTAAATTGCACAATTGATGATCTAAATGCTGACAAAATTAATAGCTTAGGTAAAGAAATAATTGATGAAGCACAACAATTAATTAACAAATATCTAGTACCAATAAATGATTTCCAAAAACAAATTGGACAACTTCAAGATAAAAATAAACAATATGAAAAACAATTAATTTGTAGTTATTTAACTCAATTGACAGATGAAAAATATACGGATTGGGATAATTTTGTTAATCAGTTTGATAATCCAACATGAAAGAATGACGCAAAAAACCAACCTACTATTAAAAATTTAATTGGAGTATTGAATTGTACAAATGATGAGTTAAATACCAATAAAATTAAAGATTTGGATGCAGAAACAATTAATGAAGCAAAACGATTAATTAACGAGCATCAAAAACCAATAAAGGGATTAAAAGATCAAATGATAACTCTAGAAAATACCAATAAACAATATAAAAAAGATAAATATGAACTAGTTTCTTATTGTTTAGTCTGATTAGTAGACGAAAATTATACAAGTTGAGAAAGTTTTGTCAAACAATTTGATAATTCAATATGAAAAAACGACAAGAGAAATAAACCAACTATTGAAATTTTAGCTCGATTGCTAAATTGTACAATTGAACAATTAAATAGCGACAAAATTGGTGGTTTAGATGATGAAATAATTGGTGAAACAGCAAAATTAATTGAACAACATCAAAAACCAATAAAAAAGGACCAAAAAAATTATAACATTCTATATAAAAAAACTAAAGACGAATTAATTGTTTGTTATCTAGCACAATTACAACTATGTGATAGAAGTTATACGGGTTGGAATAGTTTCGTTGAACAATTTAACGATCAAAATTGAAAGGATAGTAAAAATATCAAAAAAAACAGTTTGATTTCTTGTTATTTATTACAATTATGAGACAATGATTACACAAATTGGGATGATTTTGTAAGACAATTTGATAGTAAGGAATGGAAAGAAAACGAAAAAAGACAACCAACGATTAAAAGTTTAATTGAATTATTAAACTGCTCAATTGATGATCTAAATGCTAGCAAAATTAATAATCTAGATGAAGTAATAAAGAAAGATGTGAAAAATTTAAATGATTTTAAG
>CAMUZN010000009.1 GCA_947165235.1 uncultured Mycoplasmataceae bacterium
TTGTTTGGTCAGTCATCTTTGTTTTTTCATATCCTTGTTTTTGAGTTGTTTGAAGTTCTGGTTTTGTTTTTTCATATCCTGATTTTTGAATTGTTTGGTCAGTCATCTTTGTTTTTTCATATCCTTGCTTTTGAGTTGTTTGAAGACCTGGTTTTGTTTTATCATAAATTAATTTTTGAGTTGTATGCTCACCTGGTTTTGTTTTATCATAGATTGATTTTTGAATTGTTAAGACTGGTTTTGTTTTATCATATTCTGACTTTTGATTTGTTTGGTCAAAAACTTTAGTATTTTCATAACCTGATTTTTTAATTGTTTGAATTTGCTTTTCTTTATCAAATCCTTGCTTTGTTTTAACATATGTTGATTTTTGAATTGTTTGGTCAACTATTTTTGCTTTATCATATTCTGATTTTTGAGTTGTTACAACTGGCTTTGTTTTATCATACCCTGTTTTTTGGATTGTTTGATCTATTATTTTAGTTTTTTCATATCCTGATTTTTGAATAACTTGGCCAATTGGTTTTGCTTTTTCAAATCCTGATTTTTGAATTGTTTGATCAGTTGGCTTTATTTTATCAAATCCTGATTTTTGAATTGCTTGGTCTCCTAATTTGGATTTGTCATATCCTGATTTATCATAATTTGATTTTTGAATTATAGGTTGAATTTTAAAAGTTTGTGGGGATAATTTCTCATATATAGATTTTGTTTTTATTTCTTGAGATTGTAATTTGGATTTATCTAAAGGTGATTTCTCATATGTTGATTTTTGAGGTAATTGAGATTTTGTTTCAGATTTGTAAGGAGTTATGTCATATGATATCTTTTCATATATTTTTTTTTTTGAAGAATTTATATCATATTGTGTTGTTTGCTTTTTGCTTTGTAATTGTTGTTTGGGTTTTATTTTATCAGTCTGTGGTTTTTCATAAGTAAACTCTCCTGTTTTTGGATATATATTTTTTATGGTAGTTATTTTTTTTTCTAATTTTAAATCCTTTTTAGTATTTATTTCATATCCTTTTCTTGACTTATCTTTTGAGCTTCCTTTACTTTCATAACTTGAAGTTCTTTTTTTCATTTCTGTGATATCATCAATTTTTCCTATCTTTGAGGCTTTTACATAAATACTAGAAATTTCTGATTTTTTTTTATCTTTAATACTTGTATTTATTTTGTCTTTATTGAGCTTAGTAATACTTCCATAATTATCATAACTTTTTGTATTATCTTTAGATATATTATAAGAATTATATAATTTCTCATCTTTTTTTGATTCTTGTTTTTTATATATGGGAACACTTTTATCTATACTTAAGTCATATCTTGAAACACTTCCTACTTTATCAATTATTTTTTTTTGATATAAGCTATTTTTTTTCTCTGTTAATTGTGCTTTTTGGTCAAATTTATATTCTTTTCTTTTTGGTTTTTTAAATTTATTATCAGAATCATAACTAATATTTAAACCTGGGGCATTAGGTTGCACTCTTTGTTTTTCTAATAGTGGGGATTTTTCTTTACTCCAATTATAGCTTTTGTCTATAGATATTTTATCTCCTTTTTCTGTTTGTACAGTTCTAATTCTTGAAAAATCTAAACTTTTTTCTTTTTCTTTTTCACTTTTTCCAGGTTTATTAACATTTGATTTTAATATATTACTATATTCATGTTGAGATTCAACGGCTAATTTAGAATAATTATAATTAGGTTTTTGTCCCATAAAACTAATATCAATTCTTTTATTAAAACCTACATCTTCTATTCCCTTTTTCTTCTTAATATTAAATTTAGACCCTTCTGTCTTTTTTTTTTCAGAAATATTTAAGCTTTGATACATTTTTTTTTCAGGTTTATTTTCCATAAATCTATATTTTTTTTCACTTTCTGAACTATAATCATATCCAGATACATATTTATTTTTTTCTTCTTCATCCAATCCTGTTTTAGTTTTACTTTTATCCAAATATGTATATTTTTTTTGTTCTTTTAATTTTTCATTTGCTTCAAATTGTTTATAATTTTGAGTTCTAATTTCAGTTCCATATGAACCTCTTTTTATTCCATTGGATAAAAGCCATTCTTTATTTTTTATTTTTTTCATACCAATTTGATTTTGGTATTGTTGAAATTTCTTAAAGCTATTAATATCCCATCTAATTTCTGAGTTATTTACCAAAGTAAGATATTCTTTAGAATATTTACCACTAGTAACAAATTGAAAATCTTCTTTAGTTGTTGAATAAGATTTACTTTCAATATCATCATCTTCTAACTCAATTCTACGATTCCATTCCTTGTTAAACCTAAGATCATAATCAACATTTTTTTTCCTGAGAACTCCACGCCAATAGCCTTTTTCACGATTTTTATATCCTTGACTATAACAAAATAGATTATAGTCTAATTCAGAATTTTCAGATGAATTTGAGAAAGTGTTAGAATAACGGAAATTTTGTTTCGAAGGATTTAATAATTTTGTTTTTACTTTTTCTTCCATTATTAGATCTTTTATAAAATAAAAAATTATGTTATAAAAAATATAATAATTGATTATACTGTTTATGACTGATTTTTAATAATAAATAAAAAATTTTTATTTATTAAAATACATTAATTATTTAATATATATTTATAGTTATTTATTTTTAAAAATTTCTGAAACATGGGGATTGGGGATTGGGGATTGGGGAT
>CAMUZN010000010.1 GCA_947165235.1 uncultured Mycoplasmataceae bacterium
ATACGGGTCCAAATTTAGGATAACCCCCTATAGCAAATTCATTTTTGTGTACATCGTATATTTTATGTTTATCTAAACTAAATACAAACGCATCATTATCAATTTTTTTTAAACAATTTCCATCCCAAGATTTCGTCGTGAATCCTCCAAATCTTCTCCCTTTAGTAGTTTCCACCAATACCAAAGTCATTTGATGATTATCGCATCTTTGATGAAAAATTTTCGCTTTATCCCCGTGATCGCTGGCCCTATATAATAAAATAAATTTTACTCCAGCAGTTAACATAATTTGAATTTTCGAGACAACATCAGTAATTTCTGCGAATTTATGAATTATTCCATGAAGTAATCCATTTCTAAATATAATTAATCCTGTTTCGGTACGATATAAATTTTCAAATACATCTGCTTCATTTGCTGCATTTATTTCCGTTTCTTGATTTTGTTGTTGTTGTTGTTGTTGTTGTTGCTGTTGTTGTTGCTGTTGTTGTTGCTGTTGCTGTTGCTGTTTTTGCTGTTTTTGTTTTTGTTGCTGTTCCCTTTCGATTTTTAGTTGTATAATTTTTTCTCTTTCTTCATCTTCTCTTTCGTATTGACTTTGAGTTTCTTCATTTCCCTCTCTATCTAAAAATCTTTGATCGAGAGAAACAGTAGAAACATTGAAATTATTTGGATTTTTTATATTTATAAGAGACGCCATTTGAGCTAAGGCAATTTGTTGGTCGGTTATTTCATTTTTTAACGATGGTTTTTGCCTTATAATTTGTTGGCTATAACTTGGTTTTAATTTTGGTTGAATTTCTTGTTTATTTAGATTAGGATTTCTACTTTTTTCTGTAGGTTGAGTTTGTTTTTGTTTTTGTTTATTTTGATTATTCATTGGTTCCTGGGATACCTGTGATAGATTGTGATTGTGATTTTGGACATTTTTATTATTTTTTTTTTGTCCACCACGATTTGTGTTCATTTTTTGTTTTTTTAATTTTTTTTGATCTTGTTTCATTCTTTGCTGAAGTTGTTGATTTTGTTGTTGTTGCATTCTTTGTGTATTTGGCATAGTTTGCATATTTTGCATATTCTGCATGTTTTGCTGATTAATAAATGATTGAGAAACTAAAGGGGTTAGACTTGAATTATGTCTTGTTAATAAATTATTTTGAGGTTGTGATTGCATATGATTAAATGCTTTATTGTTATTATATGGATATTGATGCTGATTTTGGGTATAATTTGGATTTTGATTTTGTGTTTGAGTTTGATTGAAATTATTTTGTAAAATTTGTTCATTATTTCGATTTTGATTTTGATTTTGTTGATATTGATAAGTTAGATCACCATTAATACTATTAATTTGATTTTGAAGAAAAGATTGAGTTTGATTTGATTGAAAAGCATATTGGGTATAATTTTGATTTTGTTGATAAAAATTATGATTAACTCCATCTAACGTTGCCATAGATGGTGAAGAAGAAGATTTATTAAGACCTCTTTGGAACATATTAAAATTAATATTTTGACTTTGACTAATTGGCACTTCTTGAATTAGTTGAGTCTGATCATATTGATTATAATTAGAATTAAAATTTGTTGAATTATTTAAATTATTTCTAATTGTTGGATTTGGTATTGAACCATAATTAAAATTAGGGATTACTAAAGGTTTAGTAGGCACTGATGAAGTGGAATAATCAGACATTCCTTTACTGCTATATTGATTTTGTCTATAATTTCCATAATTATCTCTTGGAGCCATACTTTTACTTGATGGTTCTGAGATTCTTTCGTTGTCATATGGATTAAAGGCTGTCCTTGTTGATCTTATATTGTTTAAACTATTATTAAAAATTATTAAATTTGTTTGTGGTTTCATAGCAGAACGTACTTCATTATTCACACTATTATTTTTTTCAAACTCTAAATTATTATTTTTATTAGCTTGTTTTAAAATATTATTTGTATTATTTCCTGATGTATTAACAGTTTGTCTTGAATAAGTGCTAGTTTTATGAGAAACAGAGTTTGCTCTATTCTTTTCTCTTTCAAATTCAGTTACACTTTGATTAAAACTTCGTGTTATTTGTTCATGAAGAGATTTCAATTGTTCGGGATTTATATTTGGTTTTTTCCCGTCTGCTGTTTGTAATCTAGGGGGAAGCTTAGTACTCTTCGTTGTACCATCCGGATAATGAACCTGTAAAATAGGTTCAATATATTCTAAAACTAAATTTGGTTCTGTAACATTTGATTGAATTATTGGATTTGCATATTCAGTAGTATTTTTCATTGTTTTTCCATATTTTGCTTCTGCTTCCACATCTCCGAAATAATCAAATTTTGTTGGTAAAACTTCTACATCATCATTTTTTTTAGAAGCATCATCTGCTTTAGTTTCATTGTTTTCTTCTTCTTCCTCAGGTTCGTCTAATGGTAAACCTATAACGAAAGGGGAATACTTTTTTTTCCCAATACGAATATTAAATTTAATATCAATGTTTCCCGCTTCTTCATCTTCAGAAATAAGAATACGACTATTTTCTATCGTATCTTTTATTAGATCTAAAGCATCTTTAATTGTTTTTGTTTTTTCAAATGCATCACAAGCATTTCTTAATTGTTCCAATCTTACTAAATTACTATGTTTTTCACTTGGATTATCCATATTTGTCATTAACA
>CAMUZN010000011.1 GCA_947165235.1 uncultured Mycoplasmataceae bacterium
CATTGCCAATAAAATAACATGGAGTATTAGCAAAAGTTAAACTATCAGCATATATTGCACCACCATAATCCTCAGCACAATTATTAATAAATTTAGAACCATCGATTATTACACTACTTCTTGTCCGTATTGCACCACCATAACATTGAGACATTGATCCTTTTGCTTGATTTGAATCAAATAAACAATTTTTAATATTCAACTCTTCATAGCAATATATTGCTCCTCCATCTGCATAAGCATGATTATTAGTAAAATTACAATTTACAACATTACCATCACCAAAATGCTCATTGAAGTAAACTGCACCACCATCACGAGCAGAATTGTCAACAAAATTACAATTTGCAACATTACCATCACCAAAATGCTCATTGAAGTAAACTGCACCACCATCATGAGCAGAATTGTCAACAAAATTACTATTTATCACAGTACCAGAACATCTAAAGTAAACTGCACCCCCATTAATTGTTGCGGCATTATCAGTAAAATTACAATTTGTCACCTTACCATTACTTGAGAAGTAAACTGCGCCACCCAATTTTGCAGTGTTATTAATAAAATTACAATTTTTCACACTACATTCATCATTAAAACAACCTTTATCATTAAAGAATCTGATAGCACCACCCTCAACAGAAGCGGTGTTATTAATAAAATTACAATTTATCACAGTGCCTTGATAGAAGTGAACTACACCACCATCACGAGCAGAATTGTCAACAAAATTACAATATGTCACGCTACCAGTACTTGAGAAGTAAACTGCACCACCATATAATGCATAGTTATCAGTAAAATTACAATTTGTCACAGTACCGAAACGGCCAAAGTAAATTGCTCCTCCCTTACCATTATAATCAGCATTTTTAATGGTTAGGTTTTTAATTGTTACACCAGAAGCAGTTACATAAAATGCTTGGGTAGTTGATCCTGCCATATCAATAACTGCACCTTTACCATCAATAACACTATTATCAACAGTAATAGTAATAGTGGAGCCTGAATCGTAAGTATAATAATCATGTTTTAATTCGATGTTTCCTCCATGACCGATTTCTTCAGCCAATCCGGAATAGGTGCCTGTATCAGCATTCATGACTTCTGAATCAATTCCCACACTTACACTTTCAACATTATTTGTATATGCCAGTGTAGTGTTTTCTTCACTTGTCATGAGATTATCCGCCTCATTGATTGTAGATAATTCCATTTGACTTGTATCATCACTATCTATTGCTGTATCATTCATATCACTTGCACTTACAGCTGTAATTGAGAATATGAAAATAGCAACTATTAAAAAGATTATTGTTTTCTTGTATTTCATTTTTTTTCAACCTCTGATAAAAATACTAAAAATGTTTTACTCCTATCCATTTATAATTGTCTTCTAGATAAAAAACGTCTATATTATGGTTAATAATTATATCTACAAACATATTTATAACCATAAGAATATATTTTCCAAAATGTTTATTTTACCCATTTTGGATTATTAAAAAATCTCATGT
This sequence comes from uncultured Mycoplasmataceae bacterium, assembly GCA_947165235.1. GTDB lineage: Bacteria > Bacillota_I > Bacilli_A > Mycoplasmatales > Mycoplasmoidaceae > Hennigella. The sequence goes on from CAMUZN010000011.1 coordinate 1,518, forward strand.
CAAAAATTTTTAAAAAAATATGCAAATGTGTGTTAAAGAGTTTTTTTCCAATTTTTTGTGATGTATTAATTAAATGTTGACTATCCTTTGCACCAATTGAAGGCAATACCTTCTTTATTATTGTGAAAAATACTCGCCTTTTGGATCATGTTATCTAAAGAAATAAAATAAATAACTATTGATGATCATGATATATTGATGATTAAAAAGATAAAGCAAAACATTTTTTTGATAACATGAATTAACGTGAAAACTCATCATTTTGAAGTCTATTTAGAAAATAAAATTCATTTTACATGAAAATACTGACTTTTAAACTTTATTTTTTTATCTAATAACCATGTAAAAAAAAGACCCTATGATGAAAAATTAGAATTATCAAAAATATATTAAGTCAATGTGTGAGTGAAGTTTTCAATATTGAAGTGCTTATTTTTCAAAGAATTTTTTTTCACTTTATGTTGTTTCATGCAATGATTTTAACCATATGATTTTGATGAATATATTCTGCATGAAAAATGCATGCTTTTTTTACATTTGAAGCATAACTAATCAAAAAAATAAAATGTCTAAAAATCCCCTATTTAATGAAATCTTGATAAATAGCTCATTATTTTTATTATACTTAAATTTAAAATACACTTCAAGTGTAAAAAAATAACTCAATGCAAAATCCTTCATTTTCTTTATTTCCCAATATTTGGTCTATTTACAGGAATTAAAGACCATTGGTTGATTTAAATTTTACACTTGAAATAAAACCTCTCCGTGCTTTTTGAGGGCATAAAAACAGGTTTGTCACCAGACATATATATGTCCCATGACACATATTTCAACTTTGAAGAGTACTTTAATTAAATGATACTTTCCATTAAATTAAATGACACTTACCATCATATACTATTAAAATTATGAAGCATTTCTTTAAAATAATGACATAAAAAACAAAGGTGATTATAGAGTGCTTCCGTTATTTCCAATTTAAAGCCCTCTGAAGCCTTACTTACAACATGAAAAAAGCCCTAAAACAGCCTCTTTTTTCATGTTAAAAATTAGTTCTATTTCAT
>CAMUZN010000012.1 GCA_947165235.1 uncultured Mycoplasmataceae bacterium
AGACTTAGGTAAATAGATTTAGAGATTAATTTCTCTATTTCTTTTTTTATTTTTTTTACATTAACGACCGCTTTTTTTAGATTTTAACTTGTTTTTAGTATTTGATATATATCCTGATTTTGGTTTTGCTTTTGTTTTTGGGATGGGTGGTGTTAATGTCAGATTTGTCTGATTATTTTAACTGTTTTTTATTTGATTTTATTTTTATTGGTTGATCTTTTGATTTAATTGATGTTTGATTTAGTGGATATTTTTGTAATTTTACTTTTTCATATAATTTAACATGTTTAGGCCAATATTTTATTCTAAAAACAATTTTGTAGGCTCTAATCATCGATTAGTTTATATATTTGGGGTTTAATGTATTATTGGGACTTGTCCTTGAAAGATTTTGCTCGCTTAGATTAAATCATCCCATTAAATTTAAGGTGATTCAATGAGTAACAAAAATGAATTATTATTAATATTATTAATAACCATTCTAAAACTCATCATCATTATGCTGCAGAAATGTTTTTAAATTGTAATCGGTAGTCGAATGTTAAAAAATTTTAAGTTTTAGATTTTCCTTTGGTGAGCTTTTGTTGCTTTCATGATACGTATCACAAATATTATATAATATTAAACTAAGATAAGTAAATGTACAAAATTTATAGAAATATTTCTGTAAAATATTGTAAATTTAATGGGAAAATATGAAGTTAGATTCAATTCTAACTTTATATTATTTTAGGATATGTTTTTTAACATTAACGACTGCTTTTTTTTAGATTTTAACTTGTTTTTAGTATTTGATATATATCTTGATTTTGATTTTGCTTTTGTTTTTTTGGATGGGTGGTGTTAATGTCAGATTTGCCTGATTATTTTAACTGTTTTTTATTTGATTTTATTTTGGTTGGTTGATCTTTTGATTTAATTGATGTTTGTTTTGTGGATATTTTTGTAATTTTACTTCATATAATTTAACATGTTTAGGCCAATATTTTATTCTAAAAACAATTTTGTAGGCTCTAATCATCGATTAGTTTATATATTTGGGGTTTAATGTATTATTGGGACTTGTCCTTGAAAGATTTTGCTCGCTTAGATTAAATCGCCCTAAAAACCTAAAGGTGATTCAATGAGTAAAAAAATGAATTATTATTAGTATTATTAATAACCATTTTAAAACTCGTCGCCATTATTATTTTAAAATTCTTTTAGATTTGCACTCAGTGGTTGAACGTTAAAAAATTTTAAGTTTTAGAATTTTCCTTTGGTGGGCTTTTGTTGCTTTCATGATACGTATCACATATATTTAAATAATAAAAGTAAGATAAGTAAAATTACAAAATTTATAAGAATTTTATTATAATATTTTGTAAGGTTTTATAGGGTAAAATATGAAGTTAGATTCATTTCTAACTTTGTATTATTTTTAAATCTGTTTTTTTTACATTAATGACTGCTTTTTTTAGATTTTAACTTGTTTTTAGTATTTGATATATATCCTGATTTTGCTTTTGGTTTTGTTTTTGGGATGGCTGGTGTTAATGTCAGATTTGCCTGATTATTTTAACTGTTTTTTGTTTTGATTTTATTTTGGTGGGTTGATCTTTTGATTTAATTGATGTTTGTTTTGTGGATATTTTTGTAATTTTACTTCATATAATTTAACATGTTTAGGCCAATATTTTATTCTAAAAACAATTTTGTAGGCTCTAATCATCGATTAGTTTATATATTTGGGGGTTTAATCTATTATTGGGACTTGTCCTTGAAAGATTTTGCTCGCTTAGATTAAATCATCCAACAAATTAACACGGCGATACCTTGAGTAAAAAATCAGAATTGTTAATAATATTAATTATTACCCTTCTAAAGCTCATCACCATTTTAATTATTAAGTTATTGTAATTTAGACTGTTGATTGCCAAAAAATTTTGAGTTTTAGAATTTTTCTCTGGTGAGCTTTTGTTGCTTTCATGATACGTATCACAAGTATTATATATGTTGAAATGTAAAATTAGATTTGTAAAATTATTACAATTAACTTAATTGTGTAATTTGTTGGGTAAATATGAAGTTAGATTTAATTCTAACTTTATATTATTTTTAGATTTCTTTTTTTGACATTTAAGGCTGTTTTTTTGACTGTTTGATATAATATCAATAGCCACTTTCTACTTATCATCCTAATATTTTAAAATTCTTTTAATTCCCATTTTTAAAATAATTTTTTAACTGCACGGTATCAATAGGTTCTTTTGAGGTATAGCGACCTACCATTTCGTCTAAGGTTAATTCTTTGATAAATTCCAATTCAACTTTCCCATTTTCATTTATTTTCCATTCGATTTTGTATGACTTGTCTAAATTAAATTCTTTTCTAATTTCTGAAGGGATAACAGTTTGAAACTTATCATATATGCTTGTTATACTTCCCATAGTATATCACCCTAACTGTATTTTAAACTTCTAAATTAATATAAATATATATTTTTATTCAATTCCACTTTCTTTTTTGTGAAACTACTTTTTTCGGCCACGTTGAAATCCTATGATTTTTTCAGTTGAAATTGCACATCGATGATTTT
>CAMUZN010000013.1 GCA_947165235.1 uncultured Mycoplasmataceae bacterium
TTAAGAGGTATATCGATAACTGTTTAAGAGCATTAAATATGATATTTTTATAATTGTGAGTCATTTTTTGATTTATTTTTCAATTAATAATATATTTATTGATTTTAAGCTAAATTGACTTCATTTCATCAGTTATTGTCCCGTTATCATATTTTGTCATTTTATATGTCGATTTTTTTATAGTTAAATTTATTAATTTTTTTGTGTAAATATATTAAATGGTATACCAATTAATGCTGTTTTCATTGGATTTTCTCATTTTCTGGTGAAAATAGCAGTTTTCGAAGCTAAGGTGACCTAAGAGAGTCAATATTGCTGAAATCTAAACAGGAACAATCACTTTAAATTTGTATATATTTTGTTTGATTTAATTTATAAAAAAAATCAATAAACTGTTCCTTTTAGGTCTTTAAATCGTTTAATATTGTATAACAATCCTCTTAGCAACATTTCATTTTGATTTGCTGTTAAATCACGACATAACAGTTTTAAAATGCTATCTTTAGTTTTATGAAAACCATTAATGCATTCGCTGTTGGGAAGTCGTTCTTTGTAAATTTCATTGTATTTTCCCGCAGCAAATTCATTAGTCATATTATACATAAACATGCTAATTCTGTCCTCTATTTCAGCGCAATTACATTTTACACCATATTTTTCTACAAAAGGACATCCACTACAGTCTTTACAACTGAATTTAAAACTAAATTCTTGCAAATCTCCGGAAATGTGGGGTTGACGATTATATTTACTATTTATTAATTTATAACTATCTAAACTTATTAATCGTTCAAATGGGCATACATAGGCATCTACAATGCGAATGCATTGTTTTTTGGAGACATTATCTTTTTTCATGTTCTTTTTACCGTCTTTTAATTGAAGATCCCATTTTTTTCTATTTTTGTTGTTATTTTGTCTTGCTATTTGTTTGGACATTACAATAAAATCTATGCCATTAAAATCTGCTATTTCAATATTGTCATTGCTAAAATAGCCTGCATCGCAAATAAAGATTGCATGGTCAATTAATTTTTCAAATTCAAACTTGGTAATTTCATCTTCGTCTTCGTATTTTCCATATTTTTCTGCTAATTCCTTTAAAATTTCAAAACTAACTTTTAATTCCTGTAATACTTCATCTAGCACATTACTATCATTTGGTTTTCTTAATAAGACTCCTGTTATTAATATTTGATGATTTGCCATTATTGATTGGAGATTTAATGCAAAATCATATCCTCCTTTTTTGGTTTTCATCATTGTGGCTTTGGGAAAACTAACAGAAACATAATCTTTATTACTATCGTCTATAGCCTTTTCTAAATCGTCAATATTATGGTAAACTTTACGGCAATAAATTTTTGTATTTTTCAAAGCCAGATTTAATACTTTAACTGTTTCTTCGTCTAATTCAGAATCCCTCAGTAAATTAATTATTTTATCTTTAAACTGTTTAACTGAGCTTTTTTTACCATTATGAATCAAACCTAATGATTTTATCTTTTTAACATTTTCAATATCTTCTAAATGAATAACATAATGTTTTGATGCATTGACTAATGCATCAGTACCATCAACAAACAAATGAGCCAAATCCAACCATCCATAATCGTCTAATTTAATTAAACTAAATAAAAAAATTTTTTTAAGCAATCTTTGATCACTTTCCTTAAGTAATCTGCGATAAACATCTTCTTTTGGATTAAAACCTGAAGTAAACAAGTTAACTAATTTACTATCCTCACAAAAACTAGCAATACCTCTTAATGTAGTTTGTCCTTTACTTATAGCAAACATTATGACGCCAATGACCAATGTTCGGGGATATGCCCGAGGACCACTTGTGGAATTAAATTCAGAATCCAATTCAGCAATCAATTCCTGAATTTCGTCCAAAAAAAGATAAGTCACAATGCTCAAAAAGTCCAAAGCATCACGTGAACCATTCTTTTTAAGCCGATTAGAAATAATTGACTTCCTAAAACTTTTAATCACTTTCAATCTCATTTTAAATCACTTTAAATTTGTAAATAATAATTTTTCCCATAAAATCTGGGAAAAGCATAGGAAAAAAATTTTTCACAAAAAAATTCAAAAATCCTACCTTTAAAAAATCAGTGGAAACATCTTTAAATTTTCTAATTTTAATCCTATAATATTAATATATAATTTAAAGAATAAATATTTATCTATATTAAAAAATAAACACATATTAATCATAATATTAAATATTAAATGAAATTAAAGAAATACAGTAAATTTAACAAATACGCAATTAAAATAAAAAGAAATAACGGCCAAATATCCATTAAAAATTATGGATAAAAAAATAGGAAATATTCCTAAAATCTATTAAAAACAAATATTGAGAAATTAAATTAATTTATATAACTTAAATATGAATTAAAATTAGTTAAAGTAATATACTATAAAATATATTAACAAATTTGGGAAAATAAATATGGAAAATCCTTTATTATGTTATCGAGTTACCTCTTAA